>NZ_SDXQ01000032.1:0-35041 GCF_006964045.1 Arthrobacter sp. TS-15
GTCCTGGGGGCGGCGGTGGCCGGGGTCAGCGCCGGGGTGCGGGCGTCGCGCACAGCCTGGATCCGGCGGGTGGACCAGCGCCACATCCCGCGCATCGCGGCGATCTCCGCGGCGGCCAGCAACAGGACCACAAACAGCAGCGGGGCGATCCACATCGCGACGGTCCCGGCCATGGTCAGGTCGCCGCTTGCTGCGCCCGACTGCCGGTGCAGCCACGCGCCGAGCATCGGGATCACGACCATCGCAGTCATCGAGGCCAGCACGTAGTCGGCGATGAGCACGACCGAGCGGAAGAACACCGCCCAGATCAGCACCGGCGATCCGCCGGAGCCCTTCCCGGGGGCCAGGCGGCGCAGCGCGCCGGCCAGCTTCGAAGGGCCACGCCCGGCCTTCGGCTTGGCCGGGGCCCTCTCGACGGGGACTGCAGTGGCAGCCTCCACCCGGGCTTCGTGCTCGGTCGCGCTGCCGGTCTTGTCCAGAGTCTGGATCGTCATTTGTCTCGTCCTTCGTTGTTGTCGTGTCGTGTCTGTGCGGGTGTCCCGCCGGTCAGCCGCTGTGGCTGGGTCCGGGGCTGGCGGTCTCGGCCGGTGAAGCAGAGGCAGGCGGCCTCTGCGCGACAAGCTGGTCCCGCGTCCGGCCCGAGGCCCGGTACGCTTCGAACGAGGCGACCGTGCCGTCCTGTCCGGTGGCGAAGGTGAAGACCACGTACTCACTTTTGGCCGTGGACTTGCCGTCGGCGGAGACCGGGTCCAGGCGCGCCACTCCGATGTAGGAGTAGTCCAGGCCCTTCACCGCGGCAACGTCGACGTCGAAGTCGGCCAGCTGGTACGCCGTCCCCGCGCCCTTTCCGGCACCGGTCGCTGCCATCCATTCCGGGATGAACTCGGTGAGGATCCGGGACGAGGTTCCGAGAAACGCGTACCGGGCATCGAGGGCGGCCTGCGTCTCCTTAACGGTCCGCGAGGCAGCCGAGGAATCCGTCAGGCTCAGCAGCACCGAGCGCGCTGCGGCCCGGTCCCGGTCGGCCCGCTCGGCATCCATCCCCGGCAGGGCAGCCAGCAACCGGGCGTGCTTGGTCTCAAGTGCCGCCTGCGCGTCCTCCTGCTTGCCCTGGAGCTGGACGATGAGCTGGTCGGCCTTGGCGTCGGCGTCCGCAGAACCGTCGGCCAGCAGTGCCAGGGCCAGAGAGAGCAGCGACAGCGCCAGCAGCGTTCCGGTGCTGCAGACCAGGACCTTCCCGGCCCTCGCGCGCACCCAGTCCTTCACGTCCTCGATCACGGTGCCTTCACCTCCTGCCGCAGGGCCTCGCCCGTGGTCGTCGTTCCGGTCTGGACCCCGGAGAAGCTCTTGCGGGTCATGTCGTAGTCAGCCCGGGCCCAGGCCAGTACCGCCGGGGCCTGCCCGGCCGCCGGGCGGGTCTGCACCGCCAACCAGGTGACCCGGATCGTGCCGTCCACCTCGACCGAGTAAGGGCGCTGGGCGACCCACTTGAAGCCGGAGTCGAAGCTCATCGGAATCTCGTTGCCCGCGGCGACGTCCTTGTCGGAGGCCAGCAGGTACCAGGGTTGGAGCGTGGCCTGCCCGACGTCGGGGGCGAAGTGCGGGGTGAGGTTCCGGCGCGTCGGCTCGGCGGCAGCCTGGTCCAGCGTCCCGCCCGAGTCCGCCACCGAGGGTGTCAGGTGGCGGTACTCGTTCTGCAACCGGGCGATCTGTTCCGCAGCTCCCTGTGCGGTGACCAGGGCGCGGTCAGCGTCCTCGGCCTCCGGGAGGGCGTCGGTGCGCACCTCGGCGGTGCGGATCTGCTCGCGAAGGGAGACGATCTGCTGAGCCTTGTCGTGGCTGACAGTGGCCTCGCCACCAGAGAGACCTGCGCCGGCCAGGAAGCAGAGCAGCGCAGCTGCCCCCATGCACACCCCGCCGATGGCCGCCCGGCGGCTCATCAGTGCACCCGGGACATTTCCGTCCCCAGTGGGGTCGGCGTCGCCCGGTGCCGCACCGGCGTCCGGCGCGGCCACGAAGCGGGTCTTGCGGACAGGCTTGTCGGCCTGCACACCCGACTCGCCGATCTTTGTCGATGCCATTGCCCCTCAACTCGCTCTTCGTCTCGAATACCAGTACAACTCTATCAAGAAGATGAGTCGAAAGGGAGTCGGATCATCTGGAATGACGAGTCGAACCGCCAGCGGGAATGGCGGACAGACCAGAGACCTTCCCTTGCGCGTCGACGGTGAGGTACACCAGCACGGTCCGGTACGACTTGACCCGATCCGGTGCCACCTTGTTCTGGGACACCGCATCGGAGGTAGCCGCCACCTCGACCTGCACGGCATACGTGTACTCGTCCGCGGTGACCTTCACGACCTCGAGGTCCGCGTCGGCATTGACCGCCGAGTTCAGCCCTTGGGTGTCGATGTAGTAGTAGCGCTTGCCCGAGGCGTCTTCGTTGAAGCGCGCCGGCGGCATGAACTGCTTCAGGAACTGCTCGTCCTCGGACAGGTGGTAGCGCTCTTTCAGGTCCCGGCGAGCGGCCTCGTAGGCCTGGCCGGAGTCCCAGGTGAATGCCGTCTTCACCAGGCGGTCCACGATCTGGGTGTCGTCGTGGATCCGGCTCTGGCTCACGCCGAGCGACTGCATGACATCCTGCTCGACCTGCTCGGACTTCGCGGTCCCGACCGAGGCAAGCTGACCCTGAAGGCCCGTGATCGTCTGCTGCTGCTGATCCAGTGCGCTGCGCTGGGACCCCCATGTCAGGCCGGTCACCGTCACGGCGGTAACCAGCAGTACCGCGACCCCGACCACCAGAGCGTTGCGCCGCATGAAGCCCTGTCCCGGCGCTGCCGTTTCGTCCGTGCCGTCAACCTGCTGCTCCTGCACCATCAGCCCTCTCCGCTTCCGTTGCCCGTCGTCGATGCGCCCTGCTGGTGCTCCGCGCCGGCGGCGGTCACCACGACCTTGAGATCGGCGAAAGTCCCGGCCTTCCCGTCGTAGGAGTAGGCCGCGTTCGCCCACGCCAGCACCTGTCCACCCGCGGTGTCCCGGCACAGCCAGATCACCCGCGCCGTGCGCGTGGTGCCCGTGGCGTCCTGGGTGGCGAGGTCCGGCATCACCGACTCGACCGACCAGGCGTATGCTCCGGGCGAGGAAGCCTTCAAACCCTCGTAGCGCACATACCAGGGGAACCGCGGGTCGATCTGCGTGCTCGGGTCGAACGGCGTCACAGAGGTCCAGGAGTAGGCCCCCTTCTCGTCGGCCAGGAACGAGCGCGGGCTGAACAGGGGTGCCAGCGTCCGGCGGTGCTCGGCGATCTGCAGTGTCGCGGCGTTCGGCGTACCGTTGCCCGCATTGGGCTGTGTCGCCGCCTCGTGGTGCAGCTGCGCGAAGCGCTGCTGGGCCTCCGCGACCTTCTGGGCGTCCTTTGCGGCTGCCTCCATCAGCCGCGTCATCTTTCCGGTCAGATCCGGGTCGACCGGAGTGCTCCTGGCATCCTCGATCTGGACCTCGAGCGCGGAGATCCGGTCGGCGTTGGCCGCGTGCTCCGTCTCGAATCCCTTGCCGCTCACTCCCGCGGCCGCCGCGAGCCCGAGGATCGCCACGCCCATCGCGGCGCTCAAGACCAGGCGCGTCCGCCGCGCCGAGTCCTCCGGAGTGCGTGCCTGCCGCTCTCCTCGCCGGTCGGAGCGCCAGCCCTCGAAGCGGGCCTCGAGTTCGACCCCGCTGACCCGCCTTCGGGTGGCGGGGGCCTTCAGCTTCTTCGGCGCGCCGTCCTCGTCCTCGACCGTGTCCCCGGCCCTGCCACGCGCATCATCGTCCGCACTCGTCACGATGCCCGCCCTTTCTCGCGTTGTCCTCATACATGACTCCCAAGTCTATCTGCAATGGTCATTCAATAACGAGTCTGCCCCATTCGACAGGTTATTGCGCACGGATCGGGACGCAGAAAGGGCCGGTGCCCGGATCGTCCGGACACCGGCCCTGCTTCCGCCGGCTACGCCGGCAGGTTGCCGCCCGTGGTGATGAGGTCCGTGACGTCGACGAACACCCACCCCTCGGACTTCATCCGCTCCGCACTGTCAACGCGAACGCGGCCCATGAACGCGCAGTAGCCGGCCTCACCGAGGATGACCTTGTCGCCCTGCACGCCCAGCACCACGAGGGTGTGGCCCGCGGACCCCGTACCCGGCCCGGAACCGACCGAGTACGCCGTCGGTATACTCGAGACCTGCTTGCCCGTCATGGACGCGATCGCGTGGGCTGTCTGGATGCCGTCGCCCGGCGGGTACTGCTGGAACGAGGTGTACTTGTTCATGAAGTAGACCGAGAACGACACGCAGTTCATGGCGTGGTTCTCGCCGCAGGAGCCCGGTCCGCCAGCGCCGTACTTGTCGTCCAGGAACTTGTCGCCCTCCTGGTTGTACAGGTCGATCAGCTGCCGGGCCTGCTCCTCGTTCATGCCGCCGTCGACGAGGCTGCCCGGGCGCACCTTGGTGTCGCTGTCGCAGTTGCCGAAGATGGAGCGGATCCCGCTGCCGACCGTGTCGACAATGCCGCCCACGATGTCCTGGACCCCGCCCACGACCGAGGTGTCGACGGTCCAGCCGCTCATCTTGCCGAACCACATCTCGGCGTCGGCCTTACGCTCCTGCAGCTGTGAGGCGTTGTCGGCCGAGCGCTCCCACTTGTCGTGGAAGTGCAGTGCAGCAGCAGAGGGAGAGCCCTGCGAGGTCTTGATCATGTCCTTGAACACGGCCACGTCCCCCGGGCTGTCGCCCTCCGCCATGAATGCCAGCTGGGCCTTGATGGTGTACCAGTCCAGGTTCTTGGACTTGGCATAGTCCAGGACCATCGTGGTGCGCCCGTTCGACCACTGGCCCAGACCGATGCCGCCGTGCGACTGGCCGGGGATGTGGGTGAAGTTCCCGTCCCAGGCGGTCTGCTTGCGCGGGCCGATCTGGTAGGGCTCGTTGTAGATGCCCTCCACGCTGGTGGGGTCCACGCCCGACTCCTGCGACCAGTTGCCCAGGATGCCCGCGATGTTCTCCTCTGGCATACCCCAGGTCTTCAGCACGGAGTAGACCGCCCGGGCGTTCGCCTCGGTGTTCGCCGGGACGTCAGCGCCGGGGCCGTTGCGGCTGACGTTGACGATGCAGTTGGTCATGGTCGAGCCGCGGCCGCCATCGAGGCCGGCCTGGTCGAGCACACCCGTGAGGACCGTGCTGAGCACAGCCACCGCGGCAACGGTCGCAGCCACCCCGGATGCGGCCGTGGCCACCGGGGCGACGGTGGCCGTAACGGTGACCCCGAACACGGCTCCTGCTGCCTTGCCGACCAGCCCGCCCAGTGCGATGAACGGCGCTGCGATCGTGTGCCCGACCGCCTTGGCAATCCCGAGGATGAAACCCCAGATCATGCTGGCCGCGTTGGCGGCCATCGCGAGCATTGCGAAGAACATGGTCTTGAGCCACTTCAGGAAGGCCATGACCATGAGAAGCCCCGCAGCCGGGGGAGCGGCCGCCGCGGTGCCGCCGACGGCGACACCCTTAGCGGTCTTGGACAGCAGCTGGCCGTCCTTCTCCTTCTGCGAGGTCCGCTCGTAGCCGGTGCCCCCGGCACCAAGCCGCTTGTCGGCAGACTCGGCGTCCGGACCTCCGCCGGTGACCTTGGACGCACCGTCGACAACATCCTTGCCGGTCTCCAGGCCCACATTCTTGGCAGCGCCGACCGCTGCCCCGGGCAGCGCGCCGACACCGCCGGCGGCGGCTCCGGCCTGCGCCCCGGCGACAGCTCCCGAGGCAGCCGCTCCCGCGTACCGGCCGGCACCGCGGCGGACCGCGCTGCTGCCGTCACCCTCGACCGCCTTGCGGGCAGCTCCCCCGGCCGCCCCGGCGGCGACACCGTCGAGGCTCTTGGCAACCTTGGCAGCCTTGCTGGTCTTGCTGGCTGTGTCGGCCGCACCTGCGGCCTTGCCAGCGGCAGCCCCTGCGTTCGGGGCCGGTGCGGCTCCCAGGTGCTTCGACCCGCGGCCCGCAGGCGTCGGGTCCACGGGCTGCGGCGCGGGGGAGGCCCCTGGGGTTTTCGGCAGGCCCTTGGCTGAATCCCCGGACGTGGAAGAAGTGGAGGCCGCTCCGGTACAGGGCCCGGCGCGGCGTTCGCCGGACCCCTCACGACGAGGAGGCTGCGACTCCTCCTTCGCACCCCCGTCGGCGGACCTGCGGTCCCCGCGGGGCGATGCAGCGCGCCGGGCCGGTTCATCCCGCCGCGTCGGCTTGTCGATGGCCATAAGCTTGTCCTTTCCGGCTCGATGCCTGGGTGGTGACTGCCCGCTCCGTGGAGCGCGCTCAGTGGTAGACGGTCAGGAAGTCCCCGGCCGAGTTCGCAGTGCTGTTGGACTGCACATCGCGCAGCTTCACGTCCAGACCGAGCAGCTCGAGCAGAAGCCCGGACTGGTACTCCGACTTGGCCTTGCCGTAGTCCTGGTAGGCCTGGGACAGGTTGTTCATCACGTTCGTGAGCGGGCGCATCGTCACATCGGAGGACCGGTAGTCCTTCTTCAGGTCGGTGCCGTCGGAGAGGACCCACTTCATGTCCGAGACCTGCTGGCTCGTGCTGTCGCTGCCCTCGGCGCGCTTGTCGGCGAGGAACTGCACATAGCCCTTACCGGCGGGCACGAGCGTGTCGAGGTAGCCGTCATAGACGTTGCCCGCGCGCCAGTTGAAGTCGAATCCGCCGGGCACGACATGGCCCGTCTTCAGCTCCAGCGTCGCCTTCCCGTCCTTGGCCTCGGCCGCCGAGGCACCAGCCACCTGATCACCTGCGATGGAGGTCGGAACGGCCGGCGGACGGAGGAAAAGCCCATCGACCTTGGTGGTCGCCAGGTCGGAGGTGTACGACTCGACCTGCTTCAGGCTCGTGCGCATCGCGAGCAGCTTCTGGTCGAGCTTGTCCCGCGTCTGCTGCTCCTGGGTCTTCAGCACGACGTCGTAATAGGCCCGGGCCGGGTCGAAGCTGGCCGTGTCCAGGGCCGGGATGTCGGTGGTGCCCGACGCACCCGGGTTGATGATCACGCGCCACTGGTCGTACTTCTTGAAGCTCGAGTCGCCCACGACCTGGTCATCCCTGCTCTGCTGCCGCTCGTCGTAGGTCAGCTCGGCGTTCGCGCGGACGGTCAGGTTGAGCACCTGCCGGTCGAAGGGCCGGTCCGCGTCCAGGAGGACCCCGACGTAACCGGTCGAGCCGAAGACGTGGAAGGTGCCCCTGATTCCGCTGGTGCTGACCTTTTCGGTCTGCAGCTTGTCGTTGGTGCCCAGCAGGAAGGCCTGGTAGTCCGCCGCGTTGTACGAGATCGCCGCGCTGGCGGGGAAGTGCATCATGACCAGTGCCCTGTTGCCGGTGTGATTGGTGTAGACCCCGTCGACCGTGCCCTTGAGCTGGGTCTTCGAGGAGGTGAACTCGGTGTTGTAGAGCGCGGTGTGCGACACCGCGTCGCTGCCCGCCTTGAAGGCGGCGGCACCCGAGCCGGCCACCACGACCAGCCCCATCACAGCGAAGATGCCGAAGAACACCCCGAAGCGCTCGATTGCGTGGTGCGAGTCGAGCTTGAACCGCTTGCCGAAGGCCAGCGCCTTGTCCTTGATCCCCATGTCCGTTCCCGTTCGTCCTGTTCCTTGCTCTGCCTGTCCTGCTCGTCGTCAGCGCCGTCGTCCGACCCCGGAAACGACGCACCGGGCCGGTTGAGGCCTGGTGACCTCAACCGACCCGGTGCGGTCCGTCGACGCTTTGTGTGCCCGGCCGTTGATTCCTGCCGCGCCGGGCTTAGCCCAGGACGCCGCTGGTCAGTACGTGGCTGACCGTCTGCACGAGGACCGAGCCGCCGCCGAGGTCCTCGAGGGTCTTCTGGCCGCCGGAGCCGATGGTGTTGATCAGCGACCACCCGCCGGTGCCGAGCGCGCCGCCGACCAGGATGAGCAGGGCGATGGTGCCCCAGCCCTGCTGCTGGCCCGCGGACTGCGGGGTAGCCATCAGCTTCTTGATCAGGAGCACGCCGCCCCAGACCAGTCCGACCGCACCCAGGAGCATGAGCAGCAGCCCGCCCCAGAGCTGGATCTGGGACTTCGCGTTCTCCAGGAAGCTCGTCAGGTCCCACGCCGCGGTGGGCAGGGCGACCCGCTCGAATGCCGCCTCGTAAATCTTCGTCATGGTTCTTTCCTCTCGCCTATCGAATGGTCGCTTGCATGACATGTGTCACGAGGCGACTGGCATAACCGATTCGCCTAGACAGAGCACAGCGCCCTATCAATGGTCTCTCCCGATGCGACGTGACTCCCCGTTGAGCGGAACGAAATGCCTACAATCATGCGGCCGACCCCTCTCTAGGGACTCGTATACGTGCACATCTTCAGTGACCAATCTACATCATTCGAGTCATCAGTCATAGTCGTATCAGTGACGAGTCGGATACGATTCCGGAATGTGCTCGAAGACCAGCGCAAACGAGGTGTCGGCGCAATGACTGACGTTCTGCTCAAAAACGTGTAGATTTCACATGACGGGGCGCGCGGTGTGCGGCTCCGGCACGGCTCGGCATACGCTTCTTGCTGAGCCCTTCGCGCCCATGTACCCGACCAGGAGCCCAAACCAGATGAATGCCTTGCCCGGAGACCTCTTCGCCCGCCGATTGCGACAGGAGAGGGAACGCCTGGGCATCAGCCAGGCTGAGCTGGCCCGCAGGATCGCCGAGATTCTAGGAACGAACGTCGATCCTTCGGCGGTAACCCGGATAGAGCAGCAGATCCGCGCCGTCCGCCTGGATGAGGCGGTCGCCGCCTCCAAGGCCCTGGACGTCCCCCTGGCGATCCTGGTCGCCGAGGATCCGGAGGCAGAGAGCGAGGCCCAGCTGCAGCAATACCTCGCTGACCTCGCAGCGGCCCAGCGCGAATGGGAGAAGAACAGGTTGGAGGTGCTGCGGCTCTCCAAGGCCATTCAGGTGCTCGGCGGCGGCGCGCAACTCAAAGGTGTCGTCGACTTCCGCCTCCTGGAAAGCATCGACGCCCGCGTTCCGGTCGAAGAGGACGACCAGCACGGGCACCGGGTTGCCCCCGGCATCGAGGGGTCTACAACCCCAGACGCATGACGCTGTTGCGTGCCGCAGGATTGAACTCGCGGTCGTAAACGTCTACCGTCGCTGCCCGGCTCCACCGGCCGGCGCGCATGATCTCCTCCGTGCTCGCACCGTTGCGCCGTGCCTGGGTGACGTGCCCGGCCCGCAGCGAGTGGAAGCCGTAGGCGGCAGGGTTCATCCCCGCCTCGACCATGCGCGAGAGCAGCATCGTGTGCAGCGCGTCGCCGCTCACCGCCCGTGCATGGATCCGGGCGTCCTTCCTGTTGCGGTAGGTTGCCCGGAGCAGGGGCGCGCCCGAGGCCAGGTCGGCGCTGCTGATGAGCGCCGTCGAGCCGGCGGCCCCGCAGACGTGCTCCTCGAGACCGTACGAGAACAGCTGCTGCATGATCCCGCGACGTCGTGTGCGGGCGTTGTCCTGCCGGGCGAGCCCGAGCAGCGCGACCCAGCGGTGCACCGCACACGGGGGACAGGATGCCGGCGAGCTCCCGAACGGCAGCACGACCACGTCCGGCAGCGCGTTCTCCGGGTCGGCCTTCGAGGCCCCCACATGAACGTGGACACCATCGACCGGGTGCAGCTCGAGCCGGTTCAGCGTCAGGGCCGCCGCCTCGCTCCTGCGCAGGGCCCCTGCGAACCCGAGCCACACCGCCAGGGCGTCCCTGGTGGCTGACACGCCTGCCGGATATGTGTCGTGCTCCATCACCGCGATGATCCGAACCACGTCGTCCAGAAGCAGCGGGCGCTTGCGCCGGGGCCTGGTGGCCCGCAGCTTGGCCAGCCCGCGCACGAGATCCACCACGCCGCGGTGGGCCGTGGGATCCAGAAACCCGCCACGCAGGTGCCTCTCGCCGATACCGGCCAGGCGCTGGCGGATCGTCGCGACGGAGAACCGGGGGAGCCCGTCGTCATCGAGCTGCGTGGACATCCAGGCGACGTACCAGCGCACCGCCTCGGGGTGCGCAGGCAGCGCCTCCAGACTGTGGCCGGCGCAAAAGTCCTCGAAGGCACGCCACGCGTTGGCGTAGGCACGCCGGGTGGCCGCCGACAGGGTGTGGCCTTCCAAGGACCGCGAGATCTCCTCGAGCTCGCGCAGCTCGTCGTCCACCTCCGGCTCCAGCGGGACCGTCGGGGCGCTCAGTGCTGCAAGCCTCGCCTGTGCTGCCATGACTCCAGTCTCGACTCACTGGCCGGAGAATCCAAGTCGCAATGGTCTGTTAGTGGCGATTCCCCATGTCCGCGATCGACGGGGCGACTTCGAACCGGGTCTCTGGTAAGTGCGCTTATCGGGGCATGGAGAAGGACTGCCTTCGCGTGACGCGGTGATCGTTGAATCACTCACAACCAGCGCATAGTCATGCACTCGGCTGCAGGGACATGAAGAACGAAAAGCCAGAGCTGTCCAGCGCCCGGTGGGACAATCAAGAGAATGACGACTGCCCTGCCCGATCTCTGGCTCGACTGGTGCTCGGTCGTGGGTAAGCCCACCGAGTTGGTCGACGACGCCACCCTTGCTCTCTTCTCCAGGCAGGTCGGAGCATCGCGCGCTGTGCTGGCCTCGTTACGGCGAATGATCAGTCAGGAGCCAACCGTCGCCCCGGCCTGGCCGCGCTGCCACAAAGACAACCCCGAATCGCTCCGTCGGCTGGTGAAGCGCGCCACCGTACTGATCCAAGATCCTGCGACCCAATGGGTCTTCCGTCTGCGCCTGCGGCGAATGCTCTTCGCCGCGGTGATGATCGCGCCGCCCGGGCACGGGGGACTGGGCCTGGACCGAGCAGGTGCGCTGGGGCTCAGGCCGAATGAGATGCAACGGCTGCGCCCACGTATCGGCGTCGCACCCGATGCGCAGTCCTGCCCCGCATGCGCCGCGTGGTCGTGGCTCGACGTCATCGGCACCAACAACGGGTGGTCACACGAATCCGTCAGAGCACTGGGCCGCCGCCGTGACCAGAAGGACGACGAGCACCGTCATCTGCTTCCCGACGCGAGTCCCGACTGGCTCCTCTGCGTCGGGATGCTGCCGGCGATCGATCGGTGGGGCTACATCGACCCTTATTCCTCAATGCACCCCTCGTCACTCTCGGCGGTCATCCGCGCCATGGACGCCCTGCTCGAGGGCCCCGTGCCTGTCCCAGCTCCAGTGTCGGATCCCGAACCTCGTCCCGCCGCGCGCGCGATCTCGCCGCAGGAAGAAGAGCGGATCCTCGCCAGGGCCGACGAGCTAACCGCCCGTGTCGCCAAGATCCTCCGCGAGTACGGCTGACGCTGGAAGCAACGGCTGCCCGAGCTCGCCGAGCTGCGTAAAACTCGTGGACCGATTCAGGAAGCGAATCAGGCTCCGAAAGGCCTCCACCAGCTAGATTTGCCCCGTGCCGGCCGAGGGGCCTTCTTATGCGCTGACATACTGTCTCTATCATGGTGACGTTACTCCATTTACTGGATAACCATCGGGTCAAAGCTCGACGTGCTAAGGAAGATCGGAGTTGGGGGATGGCAACTGGAACCGAGGCTGGGCTGCTGGAGAGTCCGAAGCCGCAGTCGGTCTACAAGCATGGGATTCTTGAGCAGTACGTCATTAGGTTCGCAACGATGACGGCGAGCAAGCTGACGCCGAAGAGGGCGGTGCTGTTCGACGGCTTTGCCGGTCGGGGACGCTTTGACACCGGCGAGGCAGGATCCGCCGAGCGCATGATGATCGCTGCTCAGAAGGCTAAGAATTCCACGACGATCGACCTCTTCCTTGTGGAGAGGAACCGTGAGGACTTTGTGTCTCTCGACAAGGTGGCCGATGAGTACCGTAACCGTGGCATCCATGTTGACAGCCGGAACGGGGATTGCGGGCAGCACCTCGACGAGGTCAGGCGGCTCGCCGCCGGCGCGAGCCTGTTCGTTTTCCTTGACCCCTGCGGCGCGGGGCTGCCTATGGATTCGATCAAGGACGTACTCCATAAACGAGGTTCATGGCCTCGCACAGAGGTACTGCTGAATTTCAACGCTGACCTCATTCGCCGTGCTGGCGGACAGCTGAAGAAGGGGCAGTTCGGCCTTGGGGGCGTCGCCAAAGCTGACGCGGTGTGCGGAGGTCAATGGTGGCGTGACGTGGCATTGCACGCGCACACGGCTTCCGGCGGAACCTCCTGGGAGGCGGCAGCGGACGCCGTCGCACACGAGTACGCCCGACGACTCGCGGCCGGCACCAACTATGGCAGCGTCGTCGCGCCGGTGCGACGGCAGGTTCATCACCAGCCCGTGTACTACTTGATTTTCCTCACCCAGGCTCCGTATGGCTTCTGGGTGTTCGGAGCTGCCGCGGCAAAGGCACGGGAAGAATGGATCGACTGCCTCGGACCAGACCCCGACGAACGTGAGGGCATGCTCTGGGACACTGTCGCAGATCAGTTCGAACGGGAACACGACTCGGCGACCAAACACATCACCGACAATCTGCGTTCTTTGGTGTCGGACGGTCGGCCGAAGGCGGTCGTCGACCACGTCCGGGAGGTCTATGGCGATCTCTACGGCGAGGCCAAGGAGACGGCCTTCTCGGCCGCACTTCGCGCGCTCGTGAAGTCAGGCGAGATCGAGTTCGCCACCAAAGGAGCCAAGTCTTATCAACACGTCATTCGCAAGGCCGCTGGCTAGGCTAACGCTGCTGCGAATCGCGGCATATCGTCCCAGGTGCGCCCTCCGAGTTCGCGTCCGTTGGCCTTTGGCGTCCGCCCGCCCCACTGCTTGAAGAAGAACGCCACATCGGCTTCAAGGCACTGGTCGCGGATGTCCTCGGCCCAGGTCGGATCCATGGGTCGTGCGCGCGGACCGGACTCGCCACCGACGATCACCCAGTCGATGCTTTCAAGGTTCAGTGTCGGCAATGCTGTGATGAGCGGTTCGCAGGACAGAAATCGTGTTGCGGCTGGTACAGCTCGAAGGTAGTCAATGCGATCGACGACATCAAACGACTCCACCGAGACTCCCATCCACAGGTTGTCTGGCCAGTCGAGCTTGTCTGCCACCCTCGCCATCCGGTGTGCCCGCTTGGTCAGCACCTGGTAGGTGTGCTGTGGTGTCTGGCGCATGACGTCAAAGATGTCGCGAATGAAGTCGAGCGGAACCTTGGCGTGGAACAAGTCGCTCATCGAATTCACGAAGACAATTTTGGGTTTGCGCCAGCTAAGGGGCTGCTTCAATGCTGCCGGGTGCGTCGTGACCCCGAATCCAGGACCGGAGGTCCGGGGGTCACCGTCGGTCTGGTACTTCTCCGCACCCATGGCCTTCAGACGCTTCGCGAGCGCCAGAGCGTAACAGTTATCGCACCCTGCAGCGACCCGATCGCAACCTGTGACAGGGTTCCATGTCACCTCAGTCCACTCAATCCCACTGTTCGTCGACACAGTCTCACCCTTCTCATAACCACTGCGACTAGCAATGCGTTCCATGCAGTTGCTGATCGTCGCGCGAACCGCGGTTATCCGACCGGCGCATGGATCTAGATCTTGGCCCGATCATCTCACGGCACGAGCGACGTATGGCTTCGCACCACGCCGCTCGTGCCGTGAGATCTACCGATTGGACTTTCGAATCCAGGCGCGGTATCCCCAACGAACTGTTGCTCGACCGAGCGATCAGGCAAGAAGAAGATCAGTCCATGCCCCATCGCGGCGCGTTGATCATGGTGATACGCCATTCGCTTGTTGAGCCTCTGCCTCCTCGTCGAAGGGGACATCAACTTGCACGAGCTGATGGATCTCACCGGAAGGAAGCGCGAGGTACTGCACGGTATCGGGCAGATCGATCTGTGAAGGCATTACCCGTTCGCGAAAAGCTGCCTGCCGGCCAGCGATCGACTTCTTGGTTTCTCGCCAGCGACCCGTGAGCTCCACCGTGGTGAGCGCCTGCGTTACTTGAGCCTCGAGACTCTCAGCTTGTTTCACATCCGCTGCGTGTCGCTCAAGAGACTTTCGGAACGCAAGGTACTGGTTATCAGGATCGGCAAGCGCTGCTTTCGTGGCGTCTGCGAGAAGAGCTTTTCGTCCGAGAGCGACAGCGGCGCGAGCGAAGTGAAGTTCGCGAAAGAAGTGGTCGTGATCTTTCGTTTTGCCACCTAGGGCTTCTTCGAGTTTGCGATAGTCGACGGCACCGCTGGCGCTGTCAGACTTCAGGAGTGACTGGATGGTGGACCAGGTTTCCTCCAAGAATACGTCCGCCTTGTGGAACTCCTCTCCGGCTTTTTGCTGTACAACGTCCAGATCGGGAAGATTGCCGTCGAGTATGGAACTGATTGCTGCAGACAGTCGTTTGTCCGTCGTCCGCTGGGCCGCAATACGCGTGTCTACGTATCGCTTCTCCTGACGTCCCAGGATCGTCTCGACCCGCCGCTGATGGACTCGCTGTTCTCGCTGAGCCAGCATGTCAATAGCCATCACCGACGCACCCACTGCCAAGACCGGCCAGCCAGCAATCGCTGCACCTCCCACCCCCACCGGGTACAGGACGGCCTGAGCTGAGATACTGGCGGGTCCGCGCGCGAATCCGCGGAACCCGCTGGTTCCAACCGCGCGAACAAGCTCGGCACCCTTCGGCAGCACTACCTTGAAAAGTGTGGCACTCTTTGGATCCACTGCACGGACGATGTTGGTGAGTGCTTGCTGAAGGGCCGCATTCACTGGAACCGACTTGTACTTTGTAAGCTCAATGTCGGTGATCGGATAGTACTCGAACGCCATGGGAATTGAAGCGACCTCAAGGGCCTGCTCGACTGAGACAGATGCACCGGTTGTAGACAAGACGGCCTCTGGAACCAGGATCCCCGAAGCGGGGAGAACCT
Source organism: Arthrobacter sp. TS-15 (assembly GCF_006964045.1). NCBI lineage: Bacteria > Bacillati > Actinomycetota > Actinomycetes > Micrococcales > Micrococcaceae > Arthrobacter > Arthrobacter sp. TS-15. The sequence continues at coordinate 14,940 of NZ_SDXQ01000032.1, forward strand.
GAACGGGTGCCAAGGTCTCGCTCGGCGAAGGCTCAGCCGCCAGTGCGGTTCTTGCCGCGTTGTCTCCGCGAGCACTTCTGTGCCTGCGAAGAGTGAGAGTAAGGAGCCCGCCAGCGGATACGACGACTGCGACTGCCAACGCGATCCAGAGTTCGGTCATTGCGACAGCCTAACGTGATATTCCGGACGATGTCCTGCAGGTCAAGCCTCGCAACTCATGCAGGCTTAACCCGTTCAAACCCAGTCAAACCCTAAGAAGACGTGCAGTTGAAGCTAGGATGGCTTTTATTCGACGTTCCAATCCCGACTGGAGGCTGCACCGTGGCCGAACCATGGCTGTCCGCCGATGGCATTGCCGCGCACCTGGGGATCACGAAAGACACGGTCTACACGTGGATCAGTGATAAACGCATGCCGGCCCACAAGGTCGGCAGGCTCTGGAAGTTCCAGGCAAGCGAGGTCGATGAGTGGGTCCGCAGCGGTGGCACTGCAGCATCGAGCGACGTCGAGAAGTCGAGCTGACGGCCGCAGCTGAAGGAATATCTCTCGGACAAAGCCGGAACTACTTGCCTGAAAAACTGAAAGGGGGGTGACACGTGATCGAGCAACATACCGCAGCGCAGCGCTATGCGCTCTCATTTACCAGTGGTGCCCTCCTCCTGCATGAGGCGGCGATCGTTGCGCCCATCTATTTGCGAGAGCGCGAGTGGGCAAAAGTCCGAACCGAGATCGCCGCGGAGAACCTACTGCAAGCACGCACGCTTGCCTCTGGGTCCAGGCTCGCGCGAGAGATTGTCCAGCGGCTCGCCGTTCTCACGGGCGACGAGATTGAACTGCTCATCGAGGCAACGTCAACGGAGCGCGGGCACTTGATGTGGGCGGCGGCCTGTCGTCGATATGACTTTATCGGAGAGTTCGCTGAGGAGGTCGTACGAGAGCGGTTTCTCTTGCTGACTCCGACGCTCACACATGACGATTTCGACAGCTTCATGCGTGGCAAGTCTCTGTGGCACACCGAACTGGCTGAACTCAAGGAATCCACGCGGCGCAAGTTGCGTTCAAACTTGTTCCGGATGCTTATGGAGGCGGGCTTGCTTACCGACGGCGGAGGCATACAGCAGGCCGTGATGTCTCAACGCGTCGCCAGGGCTTTGGCGGCGGGTACTCCGAATGACCTGCGCTTTTTCCCGACCACCGATACTGCTTCCAGGAGGGCCCAGTCGTGACACGGACCGAGCTATCTAACCAGGAAGAGCACCTGTTCGCTGTTCTCAGTGGCAGACGATTTCTCCAGATGGAGGGCCTGAGCAACGAGGTGCCGTTCTTCATCTACCCCTACGAACCCGAGGATGCACTCGGGGTCGCGGGATCGAAGAAGCGCATCAAGAACCGGCTCGCGAACAAGGGCATCGTGGTCCGCGAGGTCAACCTCTACGATCTGTCGGTGGAGATTCTCAAGGAACGCGGAGTCTGGGATCGGTTGATCGCGCTCGAACCCGAGCAGGATAAGGCCGACTTCCGTGAGTTGCTCCAGGGGATGCTCGACCCGCAGCTCCACATCGCGTCCGCGATTCGCGCCAAGCTCGACGAGGGTGACTTCGACATCTTCTTCCTCACAGGCATAGGCGAGGTATTCCCGTACATTCGTTCGCACAACGTGCTGCACAACTTGCAGAGCGTCGTGACCGATAAGCCGATGCTCATGTTTTTCCCCGGCCGCTACGAGCAGTCCGACACGCTGGGGTCATCCCTGGTGCTGTTCGGTCGGCTCAAAGACGACCAGTACTACCGAGCCAAGAACATCTTGGAACAGGAGGCTTGACTCGATGAATCTGAACCAGATCTTCGCCAAGGACGTCCAGCGCCCGATAGAGGGTGTCATCAAGGCTGACGACACCGCGCATCTAGGTACCGAAGTTGATGAGTACGTCTTGACCAACGAGGCAGCCAAGGGCATGGAGCTGTTGCTTGAGGCATACACGGACTACACCAACGCCAACGGCGTGTGGATCTCGGGCTTCTTCGGTTCCGGTAAGTCGCACTTGTTGAAGTTGCTTGCGCACCTCCTCGGCGACGTGGAAAGCCAGGACTTCCCTCGGGCGCGTGTCTCCGAGAGTTTCCGGTCCAAGGCGCAGGATGCGTTTCTGCCGGCGCTTTTGACTAAGGCTGAGCGGATCCCGGCGAAGAGCCTCCTGTTCAACATCGACCAGAAGGCTACGCTCATCACGAAGGACCAGACCGACGCCTTGCTGAAGGTGTTCGTCAAGGTCTTCGATGAGAGCCGCGGCTACTTCGGTAACCAGGGTCATGTTGCCCGGTTCGAGCGGGATCTGGACAATCGAGGCCAGTACGAGGCGTTCAAAGCCGCATACGCCCGCATCTCCGGGCGGGACTGGGCGCAGGGACGTGAAGAGGGCGTGCTCGAAGAGGTCAACGTGGCCAAGGCGTACGCCGAGGTCAGCGGCCAAACCGAGGGTACGCCGGCCAACATCCTCACCAAATACCGCAACGAGTATTCGGTCTCCATCGAGGACTTCGCCGACGAGGTGAAGGCGTGGCTCGACAAGCAAGAAGACGGCTACAGGCTGAACTTCTACGTCGATGAGGTCGGCCAGTTCATCGGATCGAACACGCACCTGATGCTGAACCTCCAGACCATCGCCGAGTCGCTCAACACCAAGTGCCAGGGCCGGGCGTGGGTGTTCGTGACCTCCCAGGAAGACATGGACAAGGTCGTCGGCGACCGCACCAGGCAGCAAGGCAACGACTTCTCCAAGATTCAAGCCCGGTTCGCCACCCGTGTAAAGCTCACCAGCGCCGATGTGGAAGAGGTCATCCGCAAGCGACTGCTGGAGAAGAACGAGGCGGGCGAGGCCGCGCTGAATTCGATCTATGCAGAGCAGCACGCCAACTTCAAGACCCTGTTCGACTTCGTAGACGGCGCGAAGACATACCGCAACTACACCGACGAGGCACACTTTGTCGGCACGTACCCGTTCGTCAGCTACCAGTTCCCGCTGTTCCAGGCGGCGATCGAAGGCATCTCTGACCACAACGTGTTCGAGGGCCGCAACAGCTCAGTCGGTGAACGCTCGATGCTCGGCGTCGTGCAGCAGGTCGCTAAGGGCGTCGGCGACGTCGAGGTTGGCAGGCTGGCGACCTTCGACCACATGTTTGCGGGCATCCGCGCTTCACTGAAGTCAGCCGCGCAGCGTTCGATCGACGTTGCCGAGCGCAACCTGGACAACGAACTGGCTGTGCGGCTGCTCAAAGCGCTGTTCCTGGTGAAGTACGTCGAGGGTTTCCACGCCACCCCGCGCAACCTGACCGTGCTGGTTTACGACCGTTTCGGGCTCGACCTGCCCGCACTGTCCAAGCAGGTGCAGGAGGCACTGACGCTGCTGGAGACGCAGACTTACGTGCAGCGCAACGGCAACCTCTACGAATACTTGACCAATGAAGAGCAGGTCATCGAGGAGGAGATAAAGAACGTCGATATCGACGCCTCGGAGGTCAGTGGTCGTCTGTTCAAGATCGTTTCCGGTGACGTCGTTCGCCAGAGCAAGCTGCGGTACGCCAAGAACGGACAGGACTTCGCATTCGGATACAAGCTTGACGATCAGGTGTACGGGCAGCAACGCGAACTGACAATCCACTTCATCAGCCCGGAGTACCCGTTCGGCCCCGAAGAGACCCGGATGCACAGTGCGGGCAAGGACGAGCTGCGCGTCATCCTGGAGCCCGATGAGCGTGCACTTTCGGACTTGCGCCTGCTGATCAAGACGGAGAAGTACACCAAGCGCAAGCAGACGACTTCGCTGTCCGCAATCGAGGACCAAATCCTGCGCTCGAAGGCGACGCAGAACGTCGAGCGCGAGAAGGAACTCATCGAGCGAGTCCGCCGGGCAGTTGGCAAGGCTGCCCTCGTGATCAACGCCGCCGACGTGACCTCTTCCTCGCAAGACGCCATCACGCGCGTCACCGACGGCTTCCAGGACCTCATCAGCCGAACCTACACCCAGCTCAGCCTGCTCGGCGGGGTTACGTATAGCGAGCAGCAGGTTGCCACCTTCGCTAACCCGGACCTGTCAGGCATGTTCGATGATTCGGCGCTGTCGATGCTGGCTGTCCCAGGTGATGAGGTACTTTCGTTCGTGCTGCAGCGCGACCGGCTCGGTGAGCAGGTAACGGTCACGACGATCGTGGATGCATTCCAGACCAAGCCCTACGGATGGGATCTCGCCTCGATAGAGGTCGTCATCGCCTGGCTCGTTGGAAACTCGAAGATCACGGTCACCGTCGATGGAAACGTGCTGAAGCGGACCGAGGTCGCTGCCATACTCCGCAACACGCAAAAGCACTCGCACGCGGTGCTCGGCCCGCAGAAGCTCTTCGAGGAGCGCAAGGTCGCGTCGTTCCGCAAGTTCTGCTCCGACTTCTTCGACGAGGCCACCCCACCGAAAGATCCGCTGGAGCTGGCCCGACACGGCAGCGAAAGGCTGGGGGCAAAGCTCGATGAGCTGAAGGCTCGGGTGAACGGGTCGAAGTACCCGTTCGTGGAGCAATTGGCTGCCCCCATCGCCTTGATCGAACGGGCCGTGGGCAAGCCCGATGACTGGTACCTGGTTGAGTTCAGTCTTAGCGACGAGCTGCTCGACGCCAAAGAGAGCGTTATCGACCCCATCCAGTCGTTCCTGGGCGGCGGCCAGAAGGTCATTTACGACGATGCTGGCGCGCTGCTCGCCGCGAACGCGAACAACCTCGGCTACCTGCCCCAAGGAAGCGACGCTGATGTCGTCAAGCGGATCCTGGACGACCCGAACGCCTTCCGCGGTAACCGCATGACCCAACTCAAGCAGGCCGCAGACGCCCTCCGTGCGCAGGTCGAGGAGGCACTCGCTGCCAACCGCAGGATGGTCATAGAGGTTATCGAAGGACGCAAGAACGAGGTACTCGACAGCGCCTACTACAGCAATGCCACCGAGGAAGCACAGCAGCGGGTCAACCGAACAATCGACCAGATCCTCGCACGCGTCCGTAATGAACCGCAGATCGCGCTCATCCGCGAGCAGGGCAACAGCTTCGAGGAAAACACCTACCCGGCGCTGCTCGACCAGCTCGCATCCTCTGCCCGGCCCACGGGCGGCGAAGACGACACTGCGACAGCGCCTAGGCAGACCATCTCGGTAAGGACGATCACCGTGCCCGGTGCCCACGGTGTTTTGGAGAACCCGGAGGACGTCGACCGGTACCTTGATGCGCTCCGCAGCGCGCTGCTGAACACGCTCAACGACGGAAAGCGAATCGCACTCTGATGGAAACCGCACCGCTGAAGTCATTCGCCGCCTGGGCGCGCACAGCTATCATCCGCGAAGTGACAGCCCGCATCTCCGTCGTCCTCGCATCGCAAGAGTTGCGCCAGGAGCAGCCCAAGGCCATCGCCGCACTTGAGAAGGCCGTCTACACCGCCGGCGGCGGCAACAACGGCCGTGACACGGTAGCTGACAAGGTTGCCTACACCTGGTTCAACCGCATCATCGCGCTGCGGTTCATGGACGCCAACGGCTATACGGGCATCGGCGTCGTCTCGCCCGAACGGGGCCACAAGGGAGGCCAGCCCGAGGTTCTTGCCGAAGCCAAGCGCGGGAACATCGACAGCACGGTCGTGACGAACAAGCGCACGGCTGAGACCGTCACTAGTTTGCTCAACGGCACGCGCCGCAGTGACGACCCGCAGGGCGAGGCGTACGCGCTGCTGCTTGCTGAGTACTGCCGCCATTGGAACCGCTCTATGCCGTTCATGTTCGAGCGGGAGGGCGATTACACCGAACTGCTCATCCCCGCGAACCTGCTCGCCGATGACTCTGTCCTGGCCCGCGCCGCGACCGTGCTCACCGAAGAGGTCTGCGAGGACGTCGAGGTCATCGGCTGGCTTTACCAGTTCTATATCTCGGAGCGGAAGGACGAGGTCTTCGCCGGGTTCAAGAAGAGCCGGAAGGCCGGCGCGGTTGAGATTCCCGCTGCCACCCAGCTCTTCACCCCGCACTGGATCGTCCGCTACCTCGTCGAGAACTCACTCGGAAACCTCTGGCTGCTGAACCGGCCCACCTCGCGCCTGGCTGAGCAGATGGACTATTACATCGCTCCGGTCGATGAGGAGACCGACTACCTCAAGATCAGTAAGCCGGAGGAGCTTAAGATCATTGACCCCGCCTGTGGCTCGGGGCACATGCTCACTTACGCATTCGACTTGCTCTACATCATCTACGAAGAGGAGGGTTACGCACCGTCCGAGATCCCCGGGCTTATCCTTGCAAACAACCTCTTCGGCACAGAGATCGACCCGCGGGCGGGAGCCCTCGCAGCCTTCGCGTTGACAATGAAGGCTCGGGCTAAACAGCGCACGTTCTTCAACAAGCAGGTCCCGCCGAGCATATGCGTGATTGAACCCATCTGGTTCCGACCGGACGAAATTGACTTCCTCGTTACTCGTAGTGGTGACCGGCGCGAGGAGGAAGCGTTCTGGAACCAGTTTGCCAAGGCCGACACCCTCGGTTCTCTAATCCAGCCCAATCCCGACGTAACCGCCCGGCTCGCGCACCATCTCGATACGCTAGACGCGAGTGACGACATGCTGAAGGCGGGCACGATCGAGTTGGCAAAGCGTGTAGTCGAACAGGCCACCTACCTAGTGGGTTCCTACGTTGCAGTCATAGCGAATCCGCCCTACATGAGCAGCGCTACTATGAACGCACAGTTGACCGACTTCGGCCGCGAGGCGTTTCCCTCTTCTAAGTCAGACCTATTCGCGATGTTCATTGAGCGGAGTCTTGAACTTGTAGTGCCGCGTGGTCTTTGCGCGATGGTCACCATGCAGTCCTGGATGTTCCTTGCCTCGTTCGAGGATCTTCGACGGCTGGTCCTAGGGCGTGCTCCAGTTCAGGGACTTTTGCACCTGGGGGCGGGGGCTTTCGACACGATCGGCGGTGCGGTTGTGTCAACCTCTGCGTTCGTGCTTCAGCGCGAGGCACCTTTGGAGCGAATGGGGGTCTATGTGGACCTCACTAGGGGCCGATCCGAGGCCGAGAAGCAAGCACAACTGCGCGAAGCGATCGACCGAAAGGACAACGTCTACTACGTCCGGTCCCAAGAGTTCCTTGTGGTTCCACGTTCGCCCTTCACGTATTCCCTCAATGAGCGGACTGTTTTCGCACGGCCCAGCATCGGTGCAGTGATGGAGTCCGGTGGTCGACTGAAAACACATGGAAACGCCAAATACGTTCGCTATCACTGGGAAGTTGCTGCATCGACCAGCCGTTGGCGTCCTTTCCATAACGGAGGCGGACAGGCTGCCTACTACGGAAACGACGAAGAAGTAGTCGACTGGAGCGATGACGCCGTTTCAACGTACGGGCGGCACGGCGGGTTGCCCAAGGCAGCTACTTTCGACATGCCTGGCCTTACTTGGTCGATGGTAGGTTCCGTCGATAACTCGTTTCGAATCCGGGAAGGTGGCGAGCTCTTCAGTTCGGCCAGTCCGACACTTGTCTCCCCTTCCAAACCAGTCGCTCTTGCCTATTGCGCCGCGCTCAACACACCGACAATGGCGTCGCTGCTCCGCGCCATCAATCCGACGATCAATAACTACGTTGCGGACGTCGCCGCACTCCCTCAGCTAGACGTTGCGTCTTTGGACAGTCTGGTCCAGATTGGCGAGGCAGGACTAATGACCGCGATGGCGAGGGCAGCTCGTTCTGAAACAAGTCGTGTCTTCACAAGCTTAGGTATGTCCGGACACAATTTGTCGCTTCAGGCTTGGATCGAGGAGCAAGCCCGGACCCTTGAGGCCGCGATCGCCAGCGAATTTGACCTTCGTGCGCAGGCCGAAGGAGTGGTGTCGGCAGACTTTGGAGTCTCAGCGCGACCTGTTGTCGGCGAGGACTCAGTACCTGCTGGGTACGTGTCTGAGAGGGTTCGCGACGTTATGTCATTCGCCGTCGGTTGCATGCTCGGGCGCTATAGTCTTGACGAGCCCGGGCTGATCCTGGCTGACCAAGGCGCGGCCCTGCATGATTACCTTGCGAAGGTTCCCATGCCCACCTTCACCCCTGATGCAGACAACGTGATTCCGATTGTCGATGGGGACTGGTTCGAGGACGACATCGCAGAGCGATTCCGTCAGTTCCTTCGAGCTGCGTTCGGAGAGCAGCATTTCGAGGCGAACCTGCGGTTCATCATCCAAACGCTCGGCGTGAAGAACCTGCGCGACTACTTTGTGAGGACCTTCTATAAGGACCATGTTCAGCGGTACAGGAAGCGCCCGATCTACTGGCTGTTCTCCAGTCCCAAGGGGTCGTTCAACGCGCTGATTTACATGCACCGCTATACACCGTCGACCGTCTCTACGGTGCTCAACGAGTACTTGCGTGAGTTCAAGGCGAAACTGGAGGCCAGTCGTCAGCACCTTGAGCGCCTCGCCGCGGGCAGCGGCTCAGCGAGGGAGAAGGCTGCAGCTCAGAAGGAGATCGACCGCCTACGCAATGTCGTGCTCGAACTCGACGAGTACGAGCACGACGTGCTGTACCCGCTGGCAACCCAGCAGGTACAGATCGACCTCGACGACGGCGTGAAGGTGAACTACCCGAAGCTCGGTGCCGCGCTGAAGAAGATCCCCGGCCTCGAGGCAAGCGATGAGTGATACATCCTCCGTCCGGCCTCACCTGGAGCGTCGTTTCGAGAGTCAGCGGGTGGTGTTTTGGCACGACCCTGAAGGGGAGTACACCGCTGACCTCGACACGCTCGGCCTGGAGGGCGTGAAGACTGTGCGCGTCACTAACGACGAATACGCGGTCAAGAACCGGCTGCTGCACGACGAGCCCAAAACGAAGTTCCTTGTTTACCGCTCGGGTGCCGTGCCTACGGGGATCGGCAACTGGCTGCTTGACCTGGAGCTGGCCTACGGCGTGTTCACAGCGGACCGGACCTCTCTAGTGCGGCAGGAACTCGGGCTCACCGCCGACGGTATCGACGAGGTCGTACTGGCGTCCGAGAGCTTCTTCCGCGTGGCCAAGCGCGTACAGGGCCTGAAGAAGCTGCTTGACGCTGATGATGACGCCCGGCTGCTGCAAGCCAAGATGTCGGCCGTTCTGCTCGGTCAAAGCGAGCACAGCCTGCTGGAAATCACGCGCACCCTGCTGATCGAGAACGCCAGCGGTACGGATGCAAAGTACAGCGCGCTGGCCGAGCACGGCCTCGACGACTTCTACTGGCAGGGTGCGGCATCGATCTACGGCTACATGTCGCCGAGCCCCAGCATCGGCGATCTTGTGCTGTGGGTGTTCCGGCAGGCTAACGCCGGATTCAAGTCCGAACGACCCGGCGGCTTGCGCAACATCCAGCTCGACTTCGGGAGCTTTCGCAACGATCGGCGCAGCCAGGAAGCATTAGCGACGCTCGCAAAGCGCGCAGCGCGAGACCTGGACTATGCCAGCACCATCGAGGACGCAAGCTTCCGCGACCTGTTGGGCAACGACCTGTTCGAGGAGGCTGACCGCAAGATCATCAGCGACCTGGCGCGCGGTGTCGCTGAGAGAACGGTCCCAGCCCGCGAGGTTACAGAGGTCATCCGCAGTCGCCAGAGCAGCATCTGGGTCGACGGGTACCGCAAACTGTATGCAGCGATCGGCTGCGCCTCGGAGCTCCTGACCGCGCTCAGCACGCTCAACCTGTCGATGCAGTCATTCGACGAAGGGCTGGAGCGATACCGGGATAACTGGTTCCGCATCGACCAGCTCTACCGGCAGTTCACATACGCGGCCCGCACCGCAGAGTTCGCCGGGCCGCTGGAGGCGCTGCGCGCCCAGGTGGAGAAGTTCTACGCTAACAAGTTTCTCTACGACCTGGGCAACGCCTGGCAACAACAGGTCGATGGCATCGACCGGTGGCGTTCCGCCGTCCTCCGACCGCAAACCTCTTTCTACACCGACCACGTAGCGCCCATCACGAGGGACGGCCGACGCAAGGCCGTCGTCATCATCTCGGACGCCCTGCGCTATGAGATCGCCGACGAACTAGGCTCACGCGTCCGCCAGGAAGACCGCTACGACGCGGACCTGAAAGCCATGCTCGGCGTTCTGCCCAGCTACACCCAGCTCGGCATGGCAGCGCTACTGCCACATAGCACGATCGGACACTCCAAGGACGGCGATCCCGTCATGGCCGACGGCCAGCGCACGGACGGCACCGCGAACCGCAGCAAGATCCTCGACGCCGTGGACGGGAAAGCGATCCAGGCCGAGAACGTGTTTTCCCTTACCCGGGACGAACTGCGGGAGCTGTACCAGCAGCACCAAACGCTATACATCTACCACAACCGCATCGATGCGACCGGGGACAAAGCAGGCACCGAGCGCCAGGTCTTCGAGGCAGCCGAGGACACGCTTCGCGAACTGGTCGATCTGGTCAAGCGACTGACCAACGCGAACGCGACCAACATCCTCATCACAGCCGACCACGGCTTCCTGTTCCAGGACACGGCACTCGAGGACGCCTTCTACCTGTCGACCCTGCCGCAAGGCGACGACATTAAGGTGATCAACCGCCGTTACGTCCTCGGTCACGGGTTGAAGGAAGTCCCTGCGTTCAAGACCTTCACGTCAGCTCAACTGGGCCTCGATGGAGACCTTGACGTGCAGATACCAAAGTCGATTCATCGGCTGCGGCTTCCCGGAGCAGGCTCACGATTCGTCCACGGCGGTGCGGCCCTGCAGGAGATCGTCGTCCCAGTGCTGGCGATCAACAAGAAGCGCAAGAGCGACGTGCGAACGGTCAACGTCAAGATCATGCCCGAGTCTGACAAAATCACCACAGGTCAGCTGGTCATCAAGCTGTTCCAGACGGAGCCGGTGAGCGACAAGGTTCACCCCCTTGTGCTGCGCGCGGGGCTCTACGTCGGCGAAAGCCTCATATCCAACCAAGTCTCGCTCACGTTTGACCAGGACTCGACAGACCAGCGTGACCGCTATCAGAACGCGCACATGCTGCTCAGTCAGGACGCAAACGACTACAACAACCGCTCGGTGGAGTTCCGGCTTGAAGAAGTCATCCCGGGCACCAACCAGTGGCGTGTCTACGCCAAGGCGAGCTACACGCTGAAGCGATCGTTCGCCTCGGACTTCGACTTCTAAGGAGAGTGCGGCTATGAGCGAAGTGAGCGAGGTCAGTCCAGAGATATCCTCTGGGGCCAACGCACCGGCAGACGCCACTCCGGTGCAGAGCGACCTGGACCGTAAGATCAACCAGCTCTTCCCGGGCGTTGTAGTCCGCAAGGACCTGGTGAAGGCCGTCAAGGGCAACGCCATTGTGCCCTCCTATGTGCTGGAGTACCTACTCGGCCAATATGCTGCCTCCGACGACGAAGCCACCATCCAGGCAGGCATCGACACGGTGCGCAAGATCCTCGCCGAACACTACGTAAACCGGAACCAGTCCGAACTCGTGAAATCCACGATCAAGGAGCGTGGGCGTCACCGCATCATTGACAAAGTGACGGTCACGCTCAACGAAAAGGATGATGTCTACCAGGCAGAGTTCGCCAACCTCGGCATCAAGGGCGTGCTCGTCGAATCCGCGACGATCAAGGCCCACCCAAAGCTGCTTGTCGGTGGTGTTTGGTGTATCTGCGACATCGAGTACTTCCACAGTGACGACGCCCGAATGGTGCCGTGGATACTGGGGTCGATCAAGCCCATCCAGTTGTCGAAGTTCGACTTCGAGGGCTATCTCGCGGCGCGGAGCGAGTTCACAACCGGCGAATGGACTGACCTGCTCGTGCAGTCGATCGGGTTCAATCCCGAACTGTTCGGACGCCGTGCAAAGCTCATCCAGCTTGTGCGGCTCATCCCATTCGTCGAGCGAAACTACAACCTCGTCGAACTCGGGCCCAAAGGCACCGGTAAATCGCACATCTTCTCGGAGTTCTCACCCCACGGCATGCTCATCTCCGGTGGCGAGGTCACGGTCCCCAAGCTGTTCGTCAACAACTCCAACGGCCGCATCGGGCTGGTCGGCTACTGGGATGTCGTCGCGTTCGACGAGTTCGCGGGTAAGAAGAAGCGCACCGACAAGGCGCTCGTCGACATCATGAAGAACTTCATGGCAAACAAGTCGTTTTCCCGCGGCGTCGAGACGCTCGGCGCGGAGGCGTCAATGGTGTTCGTCGGCAACACGTCGCACACCGTGCCCTACATGCTCAAACACTCCGACCTGTTCGACGAGCTTCCCGAAAGCTACCACGACTCGGCGTACCTCGACCGCCTGCACCACTACATCCCAGGCTGGGAAGTCGACACCATCCGAGGTGAGATGTTCTCCAACGGGTACGGGTTCGTCGTCGACTACATCGCCGAGGTGCTCAAGTCGATGCGTTCGGCGGACTACTCCGACCGCTACCAGCAGCACTTCACACTGTCATCGGACATCTCGACACGAGATCGCGACGGAATCCACAAGACCTTCTCCGGGCTGATGAAAATCCTTTACCCGCACGGGGAAGCCTCGGCCGAAGAAATCGAAGAGATCCTGCAGTTCGCCATCGAGGGCCGCAAGCGCGTCAAAGACCAGATCCTCCGCATCGACTCAACGATGGCAAACGTAAAGTTCGGCTACCTCGACAAGGCCGGTACATGGCATTCAGTCTCCACGCTTGAAGAGGATGAGTACCCGGCGTACTACTACCGTGAGCGCCGCGTAAGCACTGACGCGGAGGAGGCGACGGGCGATCCAACTGGACACGCCGCGACTTCTGCGGAAGACGGTCAACCAATTGCGCCCTCGCCTATCACCGTAAAACCGCTGTTTGAGGGCCACCAGGAGTTCCAGGAGAACCAGCGTGGAGTCTCCTTCGAGACTCTCTTGGTCCCGTACCTGCGTGGAGCCACGCAGATCACCATAACTGACCCTTACATCCGGCAGTTCCACCAGGCACGTAATCTCATGGAACTCATCGAGTGCATCGCGGCCACCAAGGACGCGGCCGACGAAGTGAGTGTCCGGCTCGTTACTTCTGAGAACACCGAGGGACAGGACAAACTCCGCAAGCAGTACGAACTATTGCTGAAGGTCAAGCAGGGAGCCTCTGTCGCCGGCATCAACGTCGACATCATCTTCGACGGAGCCATCCATGATCGGTCCATCCTCACCGACACCGGATGGAGGATCCTGCTCGGCCGCGGGTTGGACATCTTTCAGTACATCACGGGCGACGCCTTCGAGCTGGCCACCAAGCTTCAGGAATACCGTCAAGTCAAGGCTTTTGGCATAACTTACATCCGGGACGACGCGTGAGCGCAGCTCGTTACTAATGTGTCCGGCAGACTTACCCAGGCCCGGTGGCTGAGTTTTGCGCGGTTCCCAATTGCGTCACGCGATCCCTGATGTCAGCAAGCGGTTCCGTCAACTGGTCTGCTATGCCGGCCAGATACACGAAGGCCTCAGTGCCTAGCAGCACCATGCTCGGCAGCATCGCACGGAAGTGATTGTGCGGGGTTGGTTCCATGTGAAGATGCATTCCGGGCTCATCAGGGTCGAACTCGACATAGGCTTCTGAACTGGTCAGCGTTGCGTGGGATTCTTGGGTGTCCGTAAGCCAGATTTGGAAAAGAATGTGGTAATCGGGGATGTCGTTCATCAAGGACTTGAGGTCTTTAAAGGAGACGCTGTCCGATCCGGGATCCGCTTCGGATTTGAGTAATTCGATGATATCCAGCGCGCGATCGGGTAGAGGGGTGCCGGCCTCTGCCGCAAGTGTGACGTTGCCCAAGCTATGTTTGCGCTTGTTCAATGCTGCTTCGACGAATCTGCGGGTGTCGACGGTGGTGGCCCAGTGGAGCCTGATGACGTGTTCAACGACGGAGCGTCGGAGCGGGGCGCACTCGACGCCGAGTCCGCGCTGTTCTAAGAGCCTGATGGCCTCGGCAGTGCGTAGGGTTCGCATAAGCCACCCCCACGCGATGCCGACGGCACGGACCGCTGCCTCGTCATCTCGGTTCCATTCACCAAGCGGAGTCGGCGGCAGCGGCGGTAACTTTTCGATCAGTGTTCTGAAGTCCGCCAGGATTTTATCTTCTTCGCCGTCACCCGGGCTCTTCGTGGTCGTCATGCTTCAAGACTGACGCCCGATTTGGCCAGCCGCAATTCACGACAGCGAGTGAACCGCACAAGGTCTTGAGCAAAGCGCGGCAGCCTCCGAAGCGCTGCCGGCACCACTGGGACGAGTTGCCGGTCGTCGTGGCATAGAGATGAAGCTGTGCACGCCGTGGTCCGGACACCTAAAATATGTGGATGCCAATCCTGTCAGCTCTGCTCGGCTCGGGCACGCAGTCGCCGCCGCATACGTGTCCCATCCGGACACGACCAAGCGACGGGCCACTATAGCTGCCGCGCCCGGCTCGTGACGTAAGGTGTTGCAGTGTCTGATTTTGCTCTCGACTTAGCTGCGGAGACAACAGTTTCGCTGGTGCCGGCTTCGCGTGCTTCCCTCACTCTCGGCCATGTGCTGACCGGCATGGGCGCGGACCGTGACCCGGCGGTCCGGCTGGACGATGTTTTGCTGATCCGCCATGCCTTCAGGCCCGGCGACCCCACCGCGCTGCGTGGCCCCGAAGATCTGACCGAGGAACGGGTCATTGCCTACACAAGGGAGCAGGGTCTCTCACCCAGGCAATTCCCCGCCGACCCTTCCCAATACTGGGTGATCCTGATCGCCGACGGTAAGCGCCGCTCGCGGCTGTGGGGCACCTTGGAGAACCACGGAGAGCTGGCCGCAGAGCGCACTGAGGTGAACCGTTTCTTCGACCTGCGCATGTCGGGTTTCCTTGCGCCCCTCAATGACCGGCTCGTGATCGAATGGGACAGCCCGCGGAACTGGCACCGGCGCGCCTCCAGCGCCGCGAACCTGCCGGTATTGGAGATAGCCGACCGGGACAAGGTTCCCTTCCCTGGGTTCGACGGCGTACTGCTCAATTACCACGAGCTCCGCGACATGGTGGAGAACCCACGCTATGCCGATTGGCGGGCTGCCTTGAAGGAAGTACAGGGCATCTACCTCATCACCGACTCCACCAACGGCAAGCAATACGTTGGAAAGGCGGATGGTGCTGAGCGCATTCTCGGACGGTGGACGAGCTACGCGCGCGACGGTCACGGCGGGAACGTCGCGCTGCGCGAGCTTGTCTACGACAGCGCAGCCGGCGAAACGACAAAGACAGACCACGCCCGGCATTTTGTCTTCAGCCTTCTTCGCGTGTTCGGACCCAGCACACCCTCCACAGAGGTGGATTCAGCAGAGTCTCACTACAAAGACGCACTGATGACACGACAATTCGGCCTCAACAGAAACTGATCGACCGATGACACCACGTCCACGCCGCGCCTGGCAGGCGGCAGTAAAAGCCAAGCAAGAGTCCAAGGAACTGGGCGAGCTGCACGCGATCGAACCAGCCTCCCGGCGCAGCGATGGCTCACCCAAAGTGGGCCCTGGCCAGGTTTACGTGGTGAGCTCCGGCAAGGTCTATCACCCGGCCTGGTGCAACTCAGTGGGCAACGTCTGGGACGACAACCCCAAACGGCTACTGGTCGTCGAGGAGACCGGTGTTGGCGGCCGTCACGCCTGCAAAGCCTGCGACGAACCCCTGCAGGCCTGACTTTGCATATTTAGCGGATACGACTGAGTCAGGCCTCCGGCGGTCCTCTCCGTAAGAGACGGTCCGCCCGCATAGGATGATCCCATGTCTGAACCCGAGCCAATCATGATCCGGAACAGTCTGCCGAACATCCTCGCAAATGAGGCGTATGGCCCGGATTGGAAACGCACGCAGGATGTCATGGTGGTCATAACAGTAGGTGGTACTTCCACTCACCTGGCTTTGAAGTCTGCACCCACCACGACGCTATGCGGTCAGAATTCCCGGTTCGTGGCCCGCGCCTGGTTTCTCCTCAGCGGCTGCATGAAGTGTTCAAAGGCTGGTCTCAAACAGGGCATCGCCACAATCACCGATACAGACGGCACACTCATCGACCTGGCGACCAACACCGAGAGCAAGCTGCCGGAGCACTAAGCTCTTGCCGCTTCGAAGGCAGCTTCCTGAATCTCCATTGAGGGACCGGGCCAGACCTGAGTGATTGCCTTGGTCAGGACTACAGAGCGCTCCTTAATGTCGGCTTCAGTCCAGAGATCGATGTGGCTCTGGATGATTTCTTTGTTGAGCACCAGGAGGCTGAAGGCGTCGAGCAGCGTCCGCTTACCCTTGCCGGACTCACCACCGTCGACGAGTCCCGTGGCGTCGCTGTCTGTCCACGGACGGTTGGATAGCGAACCATTGAGTGACTTGGTCACGAGCGTAAGATTACCGATCGTGTTTACGACCCGGTCACGGACAGCTGCCTCTTCGGGAGTGAGTCTTGGCGGCGGATCCCAGTGGGTTCGCCAACCTTGCGGCATGACGTGCTCGATTTCCAATCCCCATGGAAGCTCGACTGCTTCGTACTTCGTGCTTTGGTTGCGAAGTTGTTGCTCTACAGCACGGAGGACTACCTGGAGCCGCCACTGGCGGATGTTCCCGTAGAGCTTCACATCAGGGAGTGTCGTGAGCATCTCTTGATCGGAAGGCCAGTAACGGGTCTCCGCGGTCTGCTCCGAAAGAAACTTCCTTATGGCGTTTCCGGCTTCGCGAGCATCAACGCTCCCGAGCGACTTCAAGGTGGCGACCATGAAGCGGTTTACATCCTTGGAGGTCTTCCGCAGGAGTGTGCGGCGGATAACCCAACTTTCGATGGCATCCAGTGCTATCCGCACCTGGTCGCGGGGAACCGAGTGGTTCTCGGAGAGGAGCCAGAGGAAGAGGGGGGTGGTGGCCGCCAGCTCCATCGTTTCGATAACCCGGGAGCGGAACCGTCCTTCGGGCGTCGCTACGTCGAGTTCGCTGAGGCCCCGGTAGGTGTCGGCATCCTTCCGCAGTTCCGTCAGCAAGGCTTCCGCCTTGGCGGGAGTGGACAGTCGCGACCCTGCGTAGTCCGCGAAAACTCTGAACACCAACTCCGCTTTGACTTCTTCCTGTAAGCGCATCGTGAGCCAGTACTGCAGAAAGATGTCCACGCGAGACCGAATCTGACGGCCTTGGGAGATTTCAGCCCGCCACCATACGGTATCGAAGTCGGCCCAGTGCGTCCTGGACCACTTGTCCACGTCAGCACCAATCTGTTCGCCCTTGCGGAAGACCCAGTTCTTGATGAGGTCCGCTTTCAGCAGAGGTGTGCCCCGGTCGTTCAGCGTTTCGAAGATCAGCTGTGAGTCTTCATGTCCTGACAAGTCGATGGCGACGACGACCAGTCGATGTTCAAGCGTCGAGCATAATTCCTTGGCGCGGAGCTCTTCAGTTCCGGGTGGGACGATCCCTTCCTCATCCGGCGTTCCTATCAGCCACTGTTCTATTTCGCGCCGGAAAAAGTCGTGGGCCTCGATGACTCGATGCTCCTCGACCCGCGGTTCCTCTGGATCCATGGCATGGGCAAAGGCGCTTCGGTCCGCCTGGGATGGCCAGAGTTTGAAGCGCTCGATGCGGCCTTTGAAGGTCAACGCCTTGTTCAGAATGAGCTCTTCGAGCTGATCCGCTTCCGTCTGGTGTCCGCGCCCAGCGACGATTTCATGTGCAGCATCAAGCAAGAGCTGAAGTGTCGTCATGCGTTGTTGGCCGTCGATGACCTCGTGTCGTGTCACATCGCCGGCAGATGGTGTCTTCGACTCGTAAACAACCGCACCGAGGAAGTGATTCGGAATTGGGGGTTTACCCTCCTCAAGAAGATAGCTCTCGGTGACCCGGACCACGTCGTCCCACAGAGGGGCCCACTGGCTCTCCTCATCCCAGACATAGGGACGCTGAAACGCGGGAATCTCAAAATGGCGACGACCCTCGAAAAGATCTCGCGGGCTTCGAGGATGAGTATCCACTGCATGCACCTTTCGACTACGACGTCCTCCGTCACACGCTATCGGTCAACTAAGCACGAAGGCGACAAATCCTGCGCAATAGTCTTTGGGTCGCCGGCAAGCTCAATACCACCTGAGCGGGCTGAGCGTCGAGGCGATCCATCGCGAGTTCGATACCGGCCGATATAGTCGTGTGTATGGGATTCAACTGGGAGCAGGTCCTCGGGACCAAGGGCGCAGGCCTCTCCGACACCTACGACCAGAGCGCCTCCGACGCGCTGTACCAGGACCACCCGAGCGCGGCTCCGCCAGCAAGTCCGGAAGACCCGGGCGATGAGGTCGTCCGCCTGCCGTTCGACGAGAGCTGAGCCTCCAAAACTCCCACGCCGGGATGTCCGTTTTCGGACATAATCGCAGGTCACCGCGCATGCATACTTAAGTGTGCACTCCCCCGGGGGCAGGAAAAACAATGTTGGCAGAGCGCTTGCCGGGCCTGCTCCCGGACTTGGCCGACACAGCGGCCATGGAG
This sequence comes from Arthrobacter sp. TS-15, assembly GCF_006964045.1. Lineage (NCBI taxonomy): Bacteria > Bacillati > Actinomycetota > Actinomycetes > Micrococcales > Micrococcaceae > Arthrobacter > Arthrobacter sp. TS-15. The sequence goes on from NZ_SDXQ01000032.1 coordinate 33,452, forward strand.
GTGACGGCAATACACTCGTTGGCTGCTGTCCAGTCGGCAGCTGTCAGGCTCATCCGCAGGCCTCCCTTTGAAAGTCCCCACCACAGTGCCACCGCGGCCGCCATCATCGGCGGAGGCTCGGGGCTTCCCAGGCCCGGTGCCGCTTCGCGGGCTCATCGCGGCGTCTTGTTCCTGGACGAGGCTCCGGAGTATGAGCGCCGGGTCCTGGATGCCCTCAGGCAGCCTCTGGAGAGCGGGGAGCTGGTCATCCACCGTTCGGCGGGCACGGCGGCGTACCCCGCCAGGTTTCAGCTGGTACTCGCCGCAAATCCCTGCCCATGCGGCAAAGCCTCAGGGAAAGGCATGGACTGTACGTGCACGGCAATGATGCGCCGGAGATATTTCGGGCGGATCTCCGGGCCTCTGCTGGACCGCGTGGATATCCAGTTACAGGTTGAGCGGGTGTCTTTGGCTGACTTTGGCCATGCCGGCGAGGAAGAAGACACACGCGCTGTCGCTGCACGGGTGTTGGCGGCCAGGGAGAGGCAACTTGAGCGTTTGATGGAGATGGGGCTCGAGACCAATTCGCAGGTGCCGGGGCGCACCCTTCGGGGTGAGCTGCGGCTGGCCCCAGGGACCACCCGGATTCTGGACACTGCACTCGAACGGGGCACCCTCACTGCACGCGGCTACGATCGCGTCCTCCGGCTGGCATGGACGCTGGCAGATCTGGGGCACAGGGATGCGCCGGACATCGACCACATTGGTCAGGCTTTGGGCTTGCGCCAAGCTGCGACTGCCACATGAGTCATCAAGCTGCCACCGGCACATGAGTAAAAGAGACGCGAAAGGATTCACAGCCATGGCTGGTGCAGGGAAGCAAGAGAGAGAACGAATTGCCAGGGCGGCATTGGCCAGGCTCATGGAGCCGCAGGACTCTGTAGGCCTGGCACTGGTGCGGGCAGTAGGTGCAATAGATGCTCTGGGTGTCGCAACCGGTGAACTGCGCGCAGGGCCAAACCTCGAGCGGGAGATCTCAGGGCTGTTGATGGAAGGAGGCGGACCTTCGTCATGGGCAGGGCTACCGGCGAGCCTTCGACGATGGGCACCCCGAATTGCTGATCTCGCGCCGGACCGGGACCTGGAAACCATGAACAGGCTGGGAGGGCGGTTGATCGTCCCGGGCGATGAGCTATGGCCCGAACAATTGGAAGGCTTGGGACTCCAGGAACCTCTTTGCCTGTGGTGGCGGGGAGGGGAACAGCCTCTGCCGTCTGTCGGGCAGGCCATTGCCCTGGTTGGATCGCGGGACAGCACCAGCTATGGAGCCTCCGTCACGGGCGACTTCGCCTACGGCCTGGCGCAGCGCGGATTTACCGTGGTCTCCGGCGGGGCCTATGGCATTGACGCCCATGCCCACCGTGGGGCTTTGAGAGGCGGCGTTGCCAGTGTGCCCACTATCGCCGTCATGGCGGGAGGTGTGGACCGCTTCTACCCATCCGGCAACGAAGACCTTCTCCGGGCCGTGTCCACTCAGGGGGCTGTCCTGTCAGAGGTCCCTCCCGGGTCCGCACCCACCAGGTACAGGTTCCTTATCCGGACTACTGAGGG
>NZ_SDXQ01000033.1:0-5999 GCF_006964045.1 Arthrobacter sp. TS-15
CTTATCCGGACTACTGAGGGTGGACGTGTGCCCATGCAGCGAAGAGGAGTCACCCCCGCCCGGCATGCCGGATTACTCAGGACCGGCCGTTAAGCCTTTCGATGAACTCATCGGCCTGGGCCAAGTTCCGCGCCATCTTTGCCCGCTGATGGACGGCCCGCTCCAAGAATCCCGCCAGCGTCCCGGTTCGTTCAGGTTCCGCGCCCTCCGCGGTGGCAAGGAGGCCAAGGATCTCGGCCATTTCTTCCAATGAGAAACCCAGGGGCTTCATCTGCTTGATGACCATGAGGCGTTCGAAATCCTCTTCCGAGAACACCCTGAACCCGCCATCTGTTCGCGCTGTTGCAGGGAGCAGCCCCACATCGTCATAGTGGCGGATGGTCCGCAGGGACAGGCCGGTCCGCTCTGCCAGTTCGCCGATGTGCATGGTGTTGGTGCTGCTGGTCTTAGCCGTCATCAGCGCCTCCGTCCTGTTCTGATTTAAACCCTACCATCACGTTAGGGTAGGGTTTAGGTAGTTGGGGTGAGACCTTCAAGACTAGTTCCCCCTCTTCCTGGCGCGGCGCTGCGCCCCTCATTCCTTCGCAGAACGAAGCCGCACTCGCGCGTCTTCTTGACCATGAACGGAGCCAGCAATGGCCGTCACCAAAGCCGGACACTCGCCGGCATTCACTCCTGAACAGCTCCAATCCGTGCGGGGAACCCTGATGTCTCCGCGCCGGCTCAAGACAGAGGTCCTCGCCGGACTCGTCGTCGCTCTGGCCCTGATCCCGGAGGCCATTGCCTTCTCGATCATCGCCGGCGTCGACCCGCGGATCGGGCTCTTCGCCTCCTTCACCATGGCCGTGACGATCGCCTTCGTGGGCGGGCGCCCGGCCATGATTTCCGCGGCCACCGGCGCGATCGCCCTGGTCATCGCCCCGCTGGTGAAGTCCCATGGAGTGGACTACTTCGTCGCCGCCGTCATCCTTGCCGGCATCTTCCAGATCATCCTGGGACTCTCCGGGGTCGCCAAACTCATGCGGTTCATTCCCCGCTCGGTCATGGTCGGCTTCGTCAACGCCCTGGCCATCCTGATCTTCATGTCCCAGGTCCCCGAACTCCTCGGCGTTCCGTGGCTGGTCTACCCCCTGGTGGCCTTGGGTCTGGTCATTGTCTTCGGCCTGCCTAAGCTCACCAAGGCCGTTCCGGCACCGCTGGTTGCCATCGTGGTCCTGACCCTCATCACTGTCTTCGCCGCTGTCGCGGTTCCCACCGTCGGCGACAAGGGCGATCTGCCCGATTCCCTGCCGACACTGTTCATCCCGAACGTGCCGTTCAGCCTCGAGACCCTGCAGATCATTTTCCCCTTCGCCCTGGCCATGGCCTTCGTGGGACTGCTTGAATCCCTCATGACCGCCAAGCTGGTCGACGACGTCACCGACACCCGCTCCCACAAGACCCGCGAAGCATGGGGCCAGGGCGTGGCCAACGTCGTCACCGGTTTCTTCGGGGGCATGGGCGGCTGCGCAATGATCGGCCAGACCATGATCAACGTCAAAGCCTCCGGCGCCCGCACCCGGATCTCCACCTTCCTGGCCGGCGTCTTCCTGTTGATCCTGGTGGTGGTCCTGGGCGGCATAGTCTCCGTGATCCCCATGGCCGCACTGGTGGCCGTCATGATCTTCGTCTCCGTGGCCACCTTCGACTGGCACAGCATCCACCCCCGAACCCTGAAGATGATGCCCAAGAGCGAAACCATCGTCATGCTCGCTACCGTCATCGGTACCGTCGCCACCCACAACCTCGCCATCGGCGTCGGTGTCGGCGTGCTCGTGGCCATGGTCCTGTTCGCCCGCCGCGTGGCGCACTTCGTCACTGTCGAACGGACCGTCAAGACCATTGGCGGCCATGAAACAGCCACGTATGTGGTCGACGGCGAACTGTTCTTCGCCTCCTCCAACGACCTCTACACCCAGTTCGAATACGCCTTGGACCCCGAACACGTCGTCATCGACATGCACGCCTCCCACCTCTGGGACGCCTCCACCATCGCCGCGCTGGACGCAATCACCGAGAAATACCACCACCACGGCAAAGACGTGAAGATCATCGGTCTTAACGACGCGAGCACTCTCATGCGCGAACGCCTCGGAGGAAAACTCGGCGCCGGCCACTGACCCGCCGATCACCGGTGAGGTCCTTTCCTCCGTGGGGGGAAGGGTCCTCATCTAGGATCCCGCAGGGTTTGAATATGCGGCCAGAAATGAGTGCAGAAGACTCCTGAACCGACACCACTGTCCGAGAGGTTCCGGCTAACCTGCGCATCCTGCTCGTCCGTCCGGTGATCATTCACTTGGATTCCTTCATGTTCCGGACTCGCGGGGTTCCGAGTTCCACGATTGCTCGGTCCTGGGGGTTCTGCAGCTTATACATTTGCGCGAGTTTCATTTCGGCACTGTTGAGCGTGACGCGAAGCCCTTCAACATCACCTAGCCAGCCGTGCTGTTCGGCTTCGGTGATGCGTTCTTCAAGGTTATCGATGATGTCTTGAAGCCGGTTGATCTGGGTGGGATCGGGACGGAGGAGAGCGCAGCGCAGACATGCGTGTTCGTGTTGGCAGCCTGTGCCGTAGGCGCGGCCGCAGCTGCCGAGGCTGAGTTTGCGCTGGACGAAGTGGGCCTCGAATTCATCCCATTCGGCGGCTGTTGGTTCGCGGTATTCCTCGGTAGGGCGGGTGACGCGCCGTTTCTCGATGAAGGTGCGGTGGTGCCGGATGACGTCTTGGGGGTAGATCGCTGCATATCCCTGTGTAGTGGCCAGGCTGGCGTGGCCCATCAGCACTTGAACGATGTGGGGCGGCAGGCCGCTGGAGAGGGCCTCGGTAGCGAAGATGCGTCGGAAGTCGTGCGGGGTGAACCTGACCTCGGATCCACCGACCTTGATGTTCGCGCGCTTTGCCAGATCATTGAGCAGCGCTGCGACGGTGGCCGTTGACAGAACCCGGTAGGGCCCGGCGCCGTAACGGCGTATGAACAGGTGAGGCAAGGGCGAGCTGAGCACTTTCTCGGCTGGGTCCCAGCGTTGTGTCAGAGGAGCGCTGCCTGTGGCCTTGGTTATCCGCGAGAGGATCCGGTAGAGGACGTGGACGAGTTCGGGACTGGCCACCATGAGCCGCTCGGTGTCGGTCTTGCTTGGGGCGACGTGCAGCAGCGGGATGGTTTCCCCGGTTGCCGGAACTTTGTAGGGCTGAATGCTCATGTGGACGAGTTCGAGGACTTCTTCGATCCTTGCCCCTGTGTGGCGGAGCGTCTCCATCAGTGCCCAAGCCCAGAACGCGTTGTCTTCCTCGAAGGAAACGTCCCGATCCTTCCCATCACGACGTATCCGTACCGGTGCTTGGTCACTGGCCTGGAAGACTTCCCAACTCTCACCAGCCACGTCGATAGAGTTGCCGGCACCGGCCGCGGTGGCAGCAGCCAAGATTTCCTCGGCGGCGCGGAGGGCCTGTTCGGCCGCCTCGACCAGGCGGGGCAGGACGGGAGCCAGTTCCCGGGTTCGTTGTTGCATGGTTGCCGTGGTGGTGCGTCGAAGCTTCAGATAACCGCGTGTTTCAGCGTAGGTTATGGGGGTTGGGGCAGCCCATTGCGCCCAGAACGCGTCTTCAAGCGCCCACTGGCTGATGTCTAGATAGAACGCCCGGACGGCGAAGTAGATGGCGTGAGCATCACGGCGTGGCGTCCCGTCGACCTTGAATTTCACGCGACTCTTCCAGCCAGCGGCTTGCTGCGGTGTTAAGGCGAACGTGTGTTGGTCAGGCGAGTGTTTCAGGATGTCGGCGAAGAAAACGCCAGCCAGGTTTCTGGCCAAACCATAGGCCGAGGAGTAGTCCAGGCTGGCCGAGCGCACCTTCAGGTAATGGATGAGCGGCTCCCGGCAAGGGCCGGTGATGTCGTAGTAGTCGACCAGTTCCTCCACGGTTCGTTGTCCCCGTCGCCTCCGTGAGGGCATGGCCCCGGATTCGTGGCTTATCCATCCCAAACCATGCAGCGCAGGCCAAACGGCGTTCAGCCCGCTCCGGCTAAAGTTGATCATCCTTCCCGGCATTTGTGCGGTCAGTTCGAGTATGTCTTCGGCGGTGATCTGGCGAATGGACTTGCCGGTATGGGCTTGAATACGCCCCAAAGTAAGCAGGCCGTTATTCGCCTGAACCGCTGAACTCGTGGCCCGTACCAGGGCTTGCTCGACCTCAGCAGTATGAACAGGGTCCCGAAAGTGGCTGAGCGCCTTCCAGAACGCGAAGCGCTGAGCAGTGATCCACCCGTAGGAAGGGCGCATGACGTCCAAGGCAAGCAGGGGACCCATCGCTGCATGGAGTGCCTGAATTTCGTTGTGACCCCCAGGATGCGGTGCCTCGGCTGACAGCCTGACCCGCCACTTCAGAGTGTCATCGCCAACCTGATCCTCGAATAGCGTCCAGCGGTCCTGCCAGGTCTCGCCCGGCAACTGGCTCAAGTGACCGAGGATTCGCCTGATCCGTGATCGATGTCGTTCAACCCGCGGCCAATAGGGACCGCAATCGACCAGACGGCCGATGATGGTTTCAATGGAGGCCGTGTTCAGAGGACCTGGCGGGACCGGTTCAGGTGCAGGTAGGGCGTGCTCCTCTTGCGGCAACGGAGTGAGGTCATTCCAGCTTCGTCGCGCGGCGCGGGTCCCCTCGGGCGGCGTGGCTTTCACTGGTTCCCCCAGAGCACCCGCAACTCGTCAGGATCATAGGGTTGCCCGGCCGGTGATCGATCGCTGGAAGTAGGAGCTTTGGTGGCCATTTTGGTGCGGTAATGCTCGATGACGTCCTCCATGTGCGGAGAGGTATAGACGGTGGTCGTATTCAGTGACTGGTGCCCCAGCAGTTCCTGGACCTCGTGAAGGCCCATTCCTCCCTCGAGCGCCCGGATCGCGAACGTGTGCCGTAAATCGTGCAGGGTCCAGTTCGCTCCGAGTATGTCGTTGCAACGCTTCAGGACAGCCCGCATGGCGTCGTAGTTCAAAGGTCGTGGCTCACCCCGCAACGTGAGCCAAACTGGCTCGTCCGGACCGGCAACACCACCTTCGAGTTGATAGAGCCGAAGCCAGACGAAGGCATCCGGGGCAGCGGGCAGCCACTGCAGTTGGCCTCCCTTCCGGTAGACCCCGATCAGCTGGTCCCCGACATTAACGCGGTCCCCGGTCAGGCCGAGCAGTTCGCTGGCCCGTGCTCCGCTGCTGACGTAGAACGCCACCAAGGCACGGTCCCTGTTGGACCGCAAACGGCGAAAAAGGTCGTTGAACTTCCCGTCCGGGATTGACCGAGGCACCCGGTGTTGTTCACGCTGACGCAAGGGTTGCCGCCTCCCGATCATGAACTCCTGGTCAGGGGCGTGGTGCGCATGAGCGCGCCCGCGGCGAAGATCAAAGGGATTCACGATGGGCCCACTGCCCACGCGAAGCTGATAGGCATAGAAAGCCTTGCAGACAGTCGTTGTGTGGTTGATCGTGGCGGGGGAGTAACGCATCCCCAGGTGCTTCTTCCCGGTGACCAGGTTCCTGCTCCCCCGTCGCTGGGGATCGCTCCGGTTCCCCACAAACTTCTCTGCCTGACGGGCCCACAACACGAAATCGCGCGCTTCGACGGACGTGGCCCGGTCCCAGCTGACATCAACAGCCCATAAGAATCGTAGGAACCGTAGCAGCGACAAGGCATAGGTTCGAAGCGTTTGCGTCGAATAGTCTGTCGCCGCAAGTTCGAGCAGGTACTCCGTCCCTGGCCCGAACTCCTTCTCCAACGCGTCAACAACGACGAATCCCGGGACTCCGGAACGGGAAACAACACGTCCAAGATCGCTGACATCCAGGTCCTCTACGCGACGGGGCGCAAAGTCAGACTCTGAGAAATTCATGAGAAAATCATGCGCCTCCCAGACACGGTTGGAACCCACGACACACACCGTGAACTGGAGACTTAGTCCGGTAAAAAAACC
>NZ_SDXQ01000034.1:0-7679 GCF_006964045.1 Arthrobacter sp. TS-15
TGCAACGGAACCGGATCATCGCAGCCTTGGCATCAGTAACCGTGGTCGTGGAGGCCCGATGGAGATCGGGAGCCCTCAACACGGCCCATCATGCCGAAACCATCGGAAGGGTTGTTGCCGCTGTCCCCGGATCCATTCACAGCGCCAACTCCGCAGGCTGCCACCGTCTCCTCAGGGACGGCGGAGCCGTCTGTGTCACCGACGTCGGGGAGATTGCAGAGCTTGCCGGCGCCATCGGCGAGAGCACAAGTGAGGGACGGGCCTCCGACACCTCCGTGCATGACGGCTTGTCCTTGGAAGATCTCATTCTCCTGGATGCCTTGCCGCTCCGATCCACCAGCTCGGTGGAGAAGCTGACTGTGGTGGCTGGACTGAGCACGGATGCTGTGCGCGCTGGCCTTGGCCGGCTGGGCCTGATGGGTTTGGCCTGCTCCGAACGGGGTGCGTGGAAACGGGCCAAGACGTCCTAGCCCTGCAAAGGAAGCATGTTGATACTCCTTGTTTGCGACGAGGGCTGGCACAGTGGGAAGGGTGAACGGTCATTCATTGCCAGCTCCCCTTCAAAATGCAGTCGACGGCTTTCGGCGCTACCTGGAGGGCGAACGTGCTAGGTCTGCGCACACAGTCCGTGCCTACCTTTCCGATGTTGAGAGTCTCCTTGGCTTTGCGGTCCAGGAGGGGGTCCGAGAACTCGGGCAACTGGAGTTAGGCTCCCTGCGGCGCTGGCTTGGCACGCAGAGCGAGGCCGGCATATCACGAGCCACATTGGCGCGCCGGGCCGCAACCGCCAGGTCGTTCACCGGCTGGGCCCTCCGGGAAGAACTCATCGCGACGGACCCCGCAGTCCGTCTGCAGGCACCCAAGCGGGAGAAGTCCCTGCCGGGTGTCCTTCAGCAGCAGCAGGTCTCCCGGATGGTGAATGACCTGAATACTGCTGCCGCCGATGGTGGTCCAATGGCATTGCGCAACAGGGCAATGGTGGAGCTCTTGTATGCCACTGGTGTCCGTGTGGGTGAATTGGCCGGGCTGGACATCGACGATCTTGATTCCGATCGACGCACGCTGCGTGTGCTAGGTAAGGGCAACAAGGAGCGTACTGTTCCTTTCGGTGTTCCGGCAGCTGTGGCGGTGGATGACTGGCTGAGGCGGGGCAGGCCGGCTGTAGTGACTTCCACGAGCGGGCCAGCCTTGTTTCTGGGATTGCGTGGCAAGCGTGTTGATCCGCGCCAAATCCGAGCTGTGGTGAGTGAGCTGCTGCAGGCATTGGGTGACACCTCTGCCACTGGGCCGCACGCGCTCAGGCACAGCGCGGCCACCCACCTGCTGGACGGGGGAGCGGACTTGCGCGCTGTTCAGGAAATACTCGGTCACAGCAGCCTGGCAACCACGCAGATTTACACCCATGTTTCGGTGGACCGGCTCCGGAAGAGCTACCAGCAAGCGCACCCAAGAGCCTGAGTATGCCCCGCACGTGCGATACTGGCGGAAACGGGCAGGGTACGGCAAAATGAAAGCACCACGGGGAAACCTTCAATTCACGGTTGAGGGTTAAATCTGTGCCAATATCGTCTTTAATACCAAGAAAACTAAATAGCCTGTCAGGGCCCGCATGATTTACATGGCATCCGGCAGCAACAGCAAACATCCAGGCAGAGGTCGTTGGGGAAGACGTACCTACAGCTATGGAGGATGGAATGTCTGTTGCAACAACCCGCGGTGTCTTGTTCGTGCACTCGGCCCCAACGGCACTTTGCCCGCACGTTGAGTGGGCCATTGGATCGGTCGTGGATAAGCGAACCGATCTTGAGTGGACCCCTCAACCTGCCGCGCCGGGAATGTTCCGGGCGGAGTTGTCGTGGACCGGCGCTCCGGGTACGGGGGCCCAATTGGCGTCCGCTCTTAGAGGCTGGGCACACCTGCGCTACGAGGTGACTGAAGAACCCAGCCAGGGGGTAGACGGTGCACGTTGGTCCCACACACCCGAGCTAGGTATCTTTCACGCCGTCACTGATGTTCATGGCAACATCATGGTGACGGAGGACCGCATCCGCTACGCCTACGAGTCCGGCGCAGGAGACCCCTCCGCCGTTTACCATGAGCTTTCCCTGGCGCTGGGCGAAGCGTGGGATGAGGAATTGGAACCCTTCCGTCACGCAGCTGAGGGTGCGCCCGTGCGCTGGTTGCACCAGGTCGGGTAACAAAACCGATTTAAGCGTTTCCCCATAGCAAAAGGAAGGGCCCCACCTGCTGGTGGGGCCCTTCTTTTGTCTCATTGGGACGGCTGCGTAAATCCTCGCTCAGACGTTCCGGACAGCGATGACGGCGTTGTGTCCGCCGAAGCCGAAGGAGTTACTCAAGGCCACGATGTCGCCGGCGGGAAGATCGCGAACGGACGTCACGACGTCGAGGGGGATCTCGGGATCCTGGTTCTCGAGGTTGATAGTTACCGGTGCCTTGCGCTCGTAGACGGCTAGTACGGTCAGGACAGCCTCAACGGCCCCTGAAGCGCCCAGGAGGTGACCCATTTGCGACTTGGTAGCGGAGACCGCCACGTTGTCTACATGCGTGCCCAGGGCGGCACGTAGGGCCGTGTACTCAGGCTTGTCGCCAACGGGAGTTGAGGTGGCGTGTGCGTTGACGTGCACCACGTCCTCCGCTTGGATCCGGCCATCGAACATGGCCGCCTTCAGGGCGCGGGTTGCGCCCAGGCCCTCCGGGTCCGGTGCCGTGATGTGGTAGGCATCGGCAGTGACGGACGTCCCAGCGAGTTCGGCATAAATGCGCGCCCCTCGTGCAATGGCGTGCTCCTCCGCTTCGAGGACCAGAGCACCGGCACCCTCACCCATGACAAAGCCGTCACGGTCGATGTCGTACGGGCGGGAGGCGCGCTCCGGCTCGTCGTTGCGACGCGACAAGGCCTGCATGGAGGAGAACGCAGCCAAGGGCATCGGGTGGATGGCAGCTTCAGCACCACCACACACCACAACGTCTGCTTTGCCGGAGCGGATCAAGTCCAATCCGAGGTGGAGGGCCTCGGTGCCGGATGCGCAGGCCGAAACGGGAGTGTGCGCGCCAGCGCGGGCACCGAGGTCGAGGCTGACAGCGGCTGCCACGCCATTGGGCATGAGCATGGGAACAGTCATGGGCAGGACCCTGCGGGGGCCTTTGTCCCTGAGCGTATCCCAGGCGTCCAATAGGGTCCACACACCGCCGATGCCGGTGGCAAAAGCAACTGCCAGGCGGTCGTGGTCGATTTCTTCGATCCCGGAGTCAGACCATGCCTCACGCGCTGCGATGACGCCAAACTGCGTGGAGGGGTCCATGCGCTTGGCCTCAACGCGGCTCAGGACCTCGAGTGCCGGCGTCGAGCACCGTGCAGCAAAGTGGACGGGGAGGTCGTACTTGGTCACCCACTCGTCGCCAAGCGTGCGGGCGCCGGAGACCCCTTTCAGCGCGTTCTGCCACATTGTGGGTACGTCGCCGCCGATGGGAGTGGTGGCCCCCAGACCGGTTATGACTACTTTGCGTGCCATGCGATCACTCTCTGTCGGATAGCCGTCCCGCATGCGCGGTTCACAGGGGGAGGCAAGAAAATCTATGGGTGTTACTGCGGCTGTGCCGGGCGCAAGGATAGGGATCCCGGCCCGGCACAGCTGGTGACAGGACTAGGCCTGTGCGTTGGCGATGAAGCTGACGGCATCGCCGACGGTCTTGAGGTTCTTGACCTCTTCGTCCGGGATACGTACGCCGAACTTCTCTTCAGCGTTCACGACGATGGTCATCATGGAGATGGAGTCGATGTCCAGGTCCTCGGTGAAGGACTTGTCCAGCTCCACGGCTTCGGTGGCGAGGCCGGTTTCTTCGTTGACGATTTCAGCCAGGCCGGCCAGGATCTCTTCGTTGCTAGCCATTGTTGGCTCCTTTTCTTGTTGGACCGGCTACTGCCGGAAAGGGGGCAAACCGCGGGTTGCGGCTTGGGTTTGTAAGTCGTATTCAGTTGGGCTGTTGCCAGGTGACCGGGAGGAGGCCCGGCTACGGCAGAACCACTACCTGGGCGCCGAAGACCAGTCCGGCGCCGAACCCGATCTGCAGTGCCAGGCCGCCGCTCAGCTCAGGGTTCTCCTGGAGCAAGCGGTGTGTTGCCAACGGGATGGATGCCGCGGACGTGTTGCCCGCTTGGGCGATGTCGCGGCCGATGACAACAGATTCGGGAAGCTTGAGCTTCTTGACCATCTCGTCAATGATGCGCATGTTCGCTTGGTGGGGAACGAAGGCAGCGAGGTCGCTGGCTTCGATGCCGGCGGCGTCCAGAGCCTGCTGCGCTACCTTGGCCATTTCCCAGACGGCCCAGCGGAACACGGTCTGACCGTCCTGCCGCAGGGTGGGCCAAACATCCTGGGTTGCCGAAAGAATGGCGGGGTCGTCAGTTTCATCGGAGTGCCGCGCGGATTCGCCCAGCTTTTTGACGTCCTCCAGGGAGTGGGTCATACCGATGGCGTCCCACTTGCTTCCATCGGAGCCCCAGACCGATGGGCCGATGCCGGGAGTCTCGGATGGGCCAACCACAACGGCACCTGCGCCGTCGCCGAGCAGGAAGGATATGGTGCGCTCGTGGTTATCGATGACATCGGAGAGCTTCTCCGCACCGACAACCAGGACGTACTGGGCTGCACCTGAACGTACCAGGGCATCGGCCTGGGCCACTCCGTAGCAGTACCCTGCACAGGCGGCCGAAATGTCGAAGGCCGGTGCCGGCGTCGCGCCTAAACGGTCGGTGAGTGCAGCGGCGGCCGACGGAGTGGCGTAAGGGTGTGTCACGGTGGACACGATCACGGCGCCCAGTTGGGAGGCTTCGATTCCGGCTTGCTTGAGCGCTTCGCGTGCAGCGCCTTCTGCCATGTCAATGACGCTGACGTCAGCAGCAGCGCGGTGGCGGGTGATGATTCCGGTGCGCTGGCGGATCCATTCATCCGAGGAGTCGATCCACTGGCAGACGTCGTCGTTGGTGACGATGACATCCGGGCGGTATGCACCGATGCCCAGGATGCGGGCATTCTCGTTGACAACAGCCTTGTTCAATACGGGAGTGCTCATGCCTGTCCCTCCAGTTCTGCGAAGAGCGCGAGAGCCGCGGACAGGTCATCCGGGGTTTTCACGGCAACAGTCTTGACGCCAGGCATGCCGCGCTTTGCGAGCCCTGCGAGTGTGCCGGCGGGTGCCAGTTCAATAACGCCGGTGACGCCGCGCTCAACCAGCGTTTCCATGCACAGATCCCAGCGGACCGGCCGTGAGACCTGCGCAATCAGGCTTTCCACGGCTGCAGGACCTGCTGTAACTTCCTTGCCGTCGAAGTTGGACAACAGCGGAACAGCCGGGTTCTGCGGCGACAAGGACGGCTTGAGGGCTTCGAGGGCGCTGACCGCCGGTGCCATGTGGGAAGTGTGGAAGGCGCCGGCAACCTTCAGCGGGATGACGCGGGCCTTCGCCGGTGGGTTGTCCGCCAAAGCCTTGAGCTGTTCGAACGTCCCCGCGGCAACTGTTTGTCCGGCACCGTTGACGTTGGCCGGAGTGGCGCCCGTGGCTTCAATAGCTGCCAGGACCTCCGCGGGGTCTCCGCCCACAACTGCACTCATGCCCGTGGGCGTCACGGCAGCTGCTGCGGCCATGCTGTTGGCGCGTTCCCGAACGAAGGTCATTGCCTCGGACTCGGTGAGCACACCGGCAAGGGCTGACGCCGTGATTTCGCCGACGGAGTGCCCGGCGAGGATGACGGGAAGTGTGCTGAGTTCGACATCGAACAAGGACTTGGCAGCCACCAGGCCGGCAGCAACGATCAGGGGCTGCGCTACGGCAGTGTCCTTGATGGTCTCTTCATCCGACGTGGTCCCGTGGGCTTTGAGGTCAATGCCTGCGATTTCGCTTAGTGCGGCCAATTGGCCTTCGACGGAGGGGAGTTCCAGCCAAGGGGCCAAAAATCCGGGGGTCTGGGAGCCCTGTCCAGGGCAGACGATTGCAAGCACGTATCCAGCTTTCCAAATTGGCGCGTGATCCACTGGTGTTTTGGTACACCAAGCTCACTGGGTCAGTTTGTAGGAAGTCTACAACGGTTCAGTTCTGTGAACGTGACGCGTGACGTTCGGGAGCGGCTTTTGGTTGGGCTGAAAGACGGCCAACCACCAGCGCCGTTTGCAGCACAAACGCCTCCCGCGGGAGGAGAGGATCCCACCCTGTTACGTCGCAGACACGCTTCAAACGGTAGCGCACAGTGTTGGCATGGACGAACAGTTCACGCGCAGTGGCTTCCAGTGAGTGCCCCAATTCCAAGTACGTTCCCAAGGTCTCAACGAGGCCATTGGAGGCGGCCAGCAGAGGCCTGTAAATGTTTTTGATCAGTGATCTGCGGGCGGCGTCATCACCGGAAACAACCCGCTCCGGAAGGAGATCGTCGGCAGCTACGGGCCGTGGTGCGGAAGGCCACGCACGGGCCGCAGTGAGCCCTGCGAACGCCGCCTGGGCTGAACCGCTCGCCTCCAGCAAGGAACCTGCTTCCGGTCCGTAGACCACGGCGCCAGGGGCAAAAAGCTCACTGAGCTTGACGTAGGCGGTGTCGCGGTCCTGCAGGCCGCCAAGGATGAGAATGAGCCGATCACCCTGGATTCCTACGAGTGCGTCCTCGGCGAAGCGGCCGGCAGTGCGGCGGAGTTCGCTAACGTAACTTGCGCTTGGTTCCGAGGGCGAATTTCCCACCATTACGGTGAATCGCTCCTGAGCTTTCCAGCCAAGGGCGGCGATTCGGGACCTCAGGGCATCAGTGTTTTCGCCCCGCAGAATAGCGTCAACGATCAGCGCCTCAAGGCGTGTATCCCATGAACCTCGGGATTCGGCAGCCCGTGCATACACATCGGCGGCCGCGAAGGCTACCTCCCGCGAATAGCGCAGGACGGCTTCGCGGAGTGAGGGCTGGTCCGATTCCGGCGCAATGACAGGTACCTGGTCCTCCACGACTTCCACAACGATGCGGATCAGTTGCAGGGCCTTTTGCAGGCTGATGGAGCGGGTCAGCTCCGTAGGGGCGTTGCCAAAGACGTCGGTGAGAATCCACGACGGTGAACTGGGCCTCTCGTACCACGTCACAAAGGCGGCAATGCCGTTCTGGGCCACCAGTCCCAAGGCCGAGCGTTCGTCGGAGCTCAGACGGCCGTACCATGGCAATGATTTCTCCAGTTGGCGCATGGTGCTGGTGGACAATTGGCCCACATTGGCGCGGAGTTGCCGCAAGGTTTCGGCCTTTTCGGGTGACAATGCCTGGGGCGCTGCCTTGCGCTTGGTAGTGGTTTTGCTCGGCTCAGCCATGGAACGAGCATACGGCCCATCCCGGACAAGCTCCATTTGTGCGAAGGCTACAACTCTTGTTGTTGCTGGTCACGTCGTTGCCGGCACGCCCAGCCCGGTTAAAACCCGACGGCGGCCCTCACCTTTCGGTAAAGGCCGCCGTCGCGGTTAGTGCTGGCGTAGCTGGTGACTGCAGGAGTTACCCACTATCAGTTAAGCGTCGCCGCCTGCTCCGCCGGTGGTGCCGGCGTTCACATCCAGGAGCCGGTACTTCTCGATCGCCTTTTCCAGCGCACCTGCTTCAACTTCTCCCTTGGCGGCGAGGAGCTGGAGGGTTTTGGCGACGA
>NZ_SDXQ01000035.1:0-2058 GCF_006964045.1 Arthrobacter sp. TS-15
GATTTCTGGGAATTCCCCACCGTGTCCATGGGTATCGGCCCGATGAACGCGATCTACCAGGCCCAGTCCAACCGGTATTTGCAGAACCGTGGCATCAAAGACACCTCCGATCAGCAGGTCTGGGCGTTCCTCGGCGACGGGGAAATGGACGAGCCCGAGTCCCGTGGCCTGCTCCAGCTCGCCGCGAACGAGAACCTGGACAACCTGAACTTCGTGATCAACTGCAACCTCCAGCGCCTGGACGGACCGGTCCGCGGCAACGGCAAGATCATGCAGGAGTTGGAGGCGTTCTTCCGCGGTGCGGGCTGGAACGTGATCAAGGTCGTCTGGGGCCGTGAGTGGGATTCCCTGCTGGAAGCGGACAAGGACGGGGCGTTGGTGAAAATCATGAACGAAACCCCCGATGGTGACTACCAAACCTACAAGGCCGAGTCCGGCGGGTTCGTCCGGGAACACTTCTTCGGCAAATCCCCGCAGACCAAAGACATGGTCGCGGACCTGGACGACGAGCAGATCTGGGGCCTCAAACGCGGCGGTCACGACTACCGCAAGGTCTACGCCGCCTACAAGGCAGCCACCGAATTCAAGGGCAAACCCACCGTGATCCTGGCCAAAACGGTCAAGGGCTACGGCCTGGGCCCGCACTTCGAGGGCCGCAACGCGACCCACCAGATGAAGAAGCTCACCATGGAAGACCTCAAAGCCTTCCGTGACCACCTCCGGATCCCCATCAGCGATGACCAACTCGACGCTGACCTCTACCGGCCCCCGTACTACCACCCCGGCATGGACGCCCCGGAAATCAAATACCTGATGGAACGCCGGGCAGAGCTCGGCGGGTTCGTCCCCGAACGCCGCCGCCAACACACCCCCGTGACCCTGCCCGAGGCCAAATCCTACGAGGTGGCCAAACGCGGATCCGGTAAACAACAAGCCGCCACCACCATGGCCTTCGTCCGGTTGTTGAAGGACCTCATGCGGGATAAGAACTTCGGTGCCCGGTTCGTGCCCGTCGTCCCGGACGAATCCCGGACCTTCGGGATGGACGCGTTCTTCCCCACCGCGAAAATCTACAACCCCAAAGGTCAGAACTACCTCTCCGTGGACCGCGACCTCGTCCTGGCCTACAAAGAATCACCCGCCGGACAACTGATCCACCCCGGCATCAACGAAGCCGGCGCCGTGGCAGCGTTCACTGCCGCCGGGACCTCCTACGCCACCCACGGCGAACCCCTGGTCCCGATCTACGTGTTCTACTCCATGTTCGGCTTCCAACGCACCGGAGATTCGTTCTGGGCCGCAGCGGACCAAATGACCCGCGGCTTCATCATCGGCGCCACCGCAGGACGAACCACCCTCACCGGCGAAGGACTCCAACACGCCGACGGACACTCCCCCGTCCTGGCCTCCACCAACCCCGCCGTGAAAACCTACGACCCCGCCTACGGCTACGAAATCGGCCACATCATCCGCCACGGCCTCGAAGAAATGTACGGACCCGACAGTACTGACGGCACCGGTGAAGACCGGAACGTGATGTACTACCTCACCGTCTACAACGAACCCATCACCCAACCCGCGGAACCCGAAAACCTCGACATCAACGGACTCCTCAAAGGCATCTACCGCCTCGCAGAAGCCCCGCAAGGCGACTCAAACCGGCCCACCGCGAACATCCTCGCCTCCGGCGTGTCCGTGCCCTGGGCCATCGAAGCAGCCCGGATCCTGAACGAAGACTGGGGAGTCGCCGCCGAAGTCTGGTCCGTGACCTCCTGGAACGAACTCCGCCGCGACGGACTCGCCGCCGAAGAACACGCCTTCCTCAACCCCGGCCAACCCGCCCGCACCCCGTTCATCACCGAACAACTCAAAGACACCACCGGACCCGTCATCGCCGTGTCCGACTACATGAAAGCCGTCCCCGACCAAATCCGCCAATTCATCCCCAACGACTTCGCCTCCCTCGGAGCAGACGGCTTCGGCTTCTCCGACACCCGCCAAGCCGCACGCCGCTACTTCAAAAACGACACCCACTCCATCGTCGCCAAAACCCTCCAG
>NZ_SDXQ01000036.1:0-229767 GCF_006964045.1 Arthrobacter sp. TS-15
GTGGGGAATTCCCAGAAATCAGGCATCAGGCGCGGGTGCGGGTAGGAGGACAGGGCGTGGCCTTCTTTGGACTTTTCCTGACGGAACCCGTCCAAGTCCTCTTCCGTGAGCCGGCCTTCCATGAACGCCCGGGCGTACATGCCCGGCGAGGCGTGACCCTGGAAAAACACCTGATCCCCGCCACTGGGGTGGTCCTTGCCGCGGAAGAAGTGGTTGAACCCCACCTCATACAGGGTCGCAGCACCGGCATAAGTGGAAATGTGCCCGCCCACACCAATATCGGACCGCTGCGCACGATGGACCATCACCGCAGCGTTCCACCGCATATAAGCCCGGTACCGGCGCTCGAACTCCTCGTTCCCCGGGAACTGTGCTTCCTGGTCCACCGGGATCGTGTTCACATAATCAGTGGTCGTCACCATCGGCACACCCACCGACCTCGCACCGGCACGCTGCAACAACGAACGCATAATGTACTGGGCACGCTCGGTACCCTGCTCCGCGATCAACGCATCAAGGGACTCAATCCACTCCGCGGTCTCTTCCGGATCACGATCAGGCAGCTGGGCAGTCAACCCGCTGAGGATGTGTGAGGTCTCTTCTCCTGCAGCCACGTCCAACCTTCCTTTAGGCGCATGCATCGGCGCCTCAAGTCCGGCAGGGTATCTGCCCGTCGTGAACGCGTCGTGTGCGACATCTCTGTTTCAACAGCCCGGTCGGATGCGCCGGGCAGGTCTTGTGAGCGCGTGGCTGCCTTTGGGAACTTCCCGGGGCGATCGCCCTGCAGCCGTAGCGCTCATGGCCACTCTAGCTTTCGCGGCGTCGCGATGCGTAGCCGCGGGACCTGAGGAGCGTTGTATGTCACAGTCCGGGCCCCTCCGTGACGCAAAGCACGCGATCTTCGAGGACCCAAAACACCGTGTGGAATGCGGAATATGGCCGCTGGCTGGGACAATGGCTTGAAGCACACGCCCAAAGGGTGTTGGCTATTAGTAATGGAAGTCACTGCAAAAGGAGGAAACGTGAGCGAGGCCGACGCCGCCACATCGGTAAATGTGGCGGAAAGAATGGGTTTCAAAGATGGGGATCTGATTCAGGAACGCGGCTACGACGACGACGTCGATTTCGACTTGCGTGAGGACATCGAAGATGTCACTGGCTCCGAGTTGTTGGATGAAGATGATCATGATGTCGTGGATGCTGTTGTTTTCTGGTGGCGTGACGGCGACGGTGACCTTGTTGATGCCCTCATGGACTCTCTCACCAACCTGAAGGAAGGCGGAGTTGTTTGGGTGCTGACGCCAAAGTCAGGCCGTGACAACTACGTATCTCCGGCAGACATCCAGGATGCCGCACCCACCTCCGGGTTGCACCTGACTACATCGGCAGGGGTTTCAAAGGACTGGAGCGCCACGCGTTTGGTGCCCAAGAAGAACAAGTGACCGAAGTCCAGCAGGCACCTGCCTTCGTGCTCGCTCCCCAAGTAGGGCAGCTCGCACCGGATTTTGAACTGCTGAACCAGTACGGCGAGCCTGTGCGCTTGACCGACTTCCAAGGCCGCAACGTTGTTGTCGTGTTCTTTCCTTTTGCCTTCTCCGGGATTTGCACGGGGGAACTTTGTGAGATTCGCGACAACATCGCTGCCTTCAAGGATTCGAACGCCACGGTATTGGCCATTTCCGTTGACAGTAAGTTCGCCCAGCGGGCCTACGCTGAGCACGAGCAGTTCGGCTTTGATCTCTTGGCAGACTTTTGGCCACACGGGGCGGTAGCAAGAAACTACGGTGTCTTCGACGAAGCGAGTGGCATGGCGTTGAGGGGGACGTTCATCATCGACGCTTCGGGACTCGTCCAATATGTGGTTATCAACCCTCGCGGCCAGGCAAGGGACTTTGCCGAGTACCGTCGGGCGTTGTCGGCGTTGGCAGGGCAGTAGTCGTGAGCCGTCACAGCCCCGGGGTGGGTATGACTGGATTTGCCAGCATGGCCCCTGCGCCGGCCGCGCAACTGAGCCCCAAGGAACTGGAAGAACTGAGGGCTGCCTTGGATCTCCTTGGGGGGAAGCGCTTGGCTGTTCTCACGGGGGCCGGGTTGAGTACCGATTCCGGAATTCCTGATTACCGAGGACCGGGTTCTGCGCCTCGGAACCCCATGACCTACCAGGAGTTCATAGGAAGTGAGCCGAATCGTCGCCGTTATTGGGCGCGGAACCACCTTGGGTGGTCCCATCTCAGGCACGCCGATCCTAATGCCGGGCATATGGCCGTCGCCCTTCTGGAGCGGCGAGGTTTGCTGACAGGTCTTATCACCCAAAACGTTGACAGGTTGCACGAGGACGCCGGAAGCCTCAACGTGGTGGACCTGCATGGGCGCTTTGACCAGGTCATTTGCCTGGATAACGGGCACACCTTCAGCAGGCGCTTGATCGCAGCAATCCTTGAAGAAATCAATCCCGGTTTCCTGGAAGCCGCGTTGGAATCCGGAGTGGTGGAAATGGCTCCGGATGCCGATGCCACGGTGGAGGATTCTGAGCTCATCACCTCGTTCGTTATGGCTGTGTGCCCCATCTGCGGCGGGACGTTGAAGCCGGACTTCGTGTACTTCGGAGAGAACGTCCCCAAGGACCGTGTGGCCCGCGCCTACGGGATGGTGGATGATGCGGAGGCACTCCTCGTGGCGGGGTCGTCACTGACGGTTCAGAGTGGACTGCGGTTCGTGCGGCACGCTGCTAAAGCGGAAAAGCCAGTGGTTATCATCAACCGCGGAACTACCCGTGGGGATGACTTTGCACAGCTGAAACTGGAGCTGGGTGTGAGCGGCGCTTTGGACTACCTGGCACGCACTTTGCCGGATCTTCCCCGGGCTCATGAGTCGATTGGTGTTTCCGGCGGTTGATCATGTAGAGTCATTGTTCGTTGGTTGAAGCGCGGAGGAAGTTGCGAAGCGCGGAAACAGCACATTGGGTCTTTAGCTCAGCTGGTAGAGCGCCACGTTTACACCGTGGATGTCATCGGTTCGATCCCGGTAGGACCCACCAAGGAAAACCCCGCTGTTCAAGTCATAAGGCTTGGGCGGCGGGGTTTTTTGTCCCTCCGAATCCCGGCTCGGATCGATAGCTTCCGCAAACCTTAAATGTCAGAGCCACCCCCTACGGTTCTTTGCATGGAGCAGGTATACATCCCCACAGTTGAGCAAGGTGCCCCGGCAGTAATAGTGCGGGGAGGTAGGGAGTGGCCCATGGTTGTGGAACCTGTCCGCTGGTTTGAGCGGGTTGCCTGGTGGGAGGATTCCCGGCGGATGCCGCGGGGGCAGGGGCGGGTAGATGTTGAAGTCTGGCAGGTTCAGATTCGCTTGGGAGACAACCCGGAGTCTGGCATCGTCACCTGGGAATTGGTGCGGGACGGTTCCGGTGGCAGCTGGTCCGTACGGGGTGAGGAACTCGCTGCTGCGTAGAACTGGTCGGGGAAATGGATGAGCTCTCCACCACGACTATTGGGGGATGCCGCGGTGGAGAGCTCGAAGATGAATATACAGAGAACTTTTGGGTTTGAAAAGTATGGCCCATGACCAGGGGTTAGGGCGGTCGGCTTCCAGCCCTTCTTGCGGTCCTCATTCCACTATGATGAGTACTGTTCAGCAGAATGGACACCGAATTGCGATGTTGAAGGAGAATCATGGCCGATTCCCGCTCCTCCCGTTCCGAAGGGCTGGGCGCCTCATCGCCGGCGCCCGCCGTCACTCGTGCCGCTGCGGTGCTGGAGGCGCTTGCGGAGTCGCCTGCAGGCCGCTTGACGCTCAGCGACCTCTCGCGTGAACTCGGCATCCCCAAGTCTTCTACCTCCAACCTGCTGTTGGCGCTCGAAGAGGCCCGCCTCATCACCAGGCAGGGCGCGGATTTTGCCTTGGGTAGAAAGCTCGTTGAACTCGGTGCTGCATACCTCAGTCGACTCGACGAGGTCCAGGAGTTCTATAAATACTGTGAGCAGGCCCCTACGCTCTCCGGGGAGACCGTAAGGATCGCGATGCTCGACGGTGATCACGTCATCTACCTGGCCCGGTACGAGGGTCACCCGGCCGTTAGGTTAACGTCCAATATCGGCGACAAGATGCCCGTCTCGCTGTGCAGCGTAGGTAAGGCGCTCATTGCGCAGCTGCACGATCACGATATCGACTCCATGTTCCCTGATGGCATGGCGCTCCCCACCATGACTGCCAACTCCCTCAAGACTGCTGAGGAGCTCAAGGCGCAGATTTCCGCTATCCGTAAGCAGGGGTACGCGTTCGAAGACGAAGAGTCCACCGTGGGGGTGGTGTGCCTGGCCGTTCCTGTCCCCACTCATGGAGCCCATGGCCCCAGCCTCGGTCTGTCCGTGACAGCACTGAAGGCTACGTATTCGGACGAGCAAGGCGCGCTCATGGTCAAGGAACTCAAGGAGTTGGCACGGTCATTGGGCAACCCCATGGGCTAGTCTGACCGGCCGAATTAATAAATCTGATTACAACCTTGGCAGCGCGTTCAACAAGCTGTACGCTGTTCATCATAGTGATCTTGGCGGTGATGCCATCACTATCTCACTGGGCCAACGGGGGCCCGGGGTGATTTTGAGGGAGTGCTTGTGATAACTCGTGCAAATGAAAAGCTCGCAGCCGAGGCTGACGACGCCGTAGTTGAGCCGGAACAGCTCCGCAGGGCTACATTGGCCAGCTCTGTGGGATCGGCGCTGGAGTACTACGACTTCTACATTTACGGCTTGGCGTCGGCGCTGATCTTTGGTCCACTGTTCTTTTCGCCGCTGGGCCCCGATGGCGCACTGATTGCTTCCTTCGCAACCTACGGCGTTGGCTTCGCCGCACGGCCGTTTGGTGGTTTGATCTTCGGCTACATCGGGGACAGGTTTGGCAGGAAAATGGTGCTGATCCTGACCATCGCGTTGATGGGGACGGCGAGCTTTGCCATCGGCCTGCTCCCTACGTTCGAGCAGGCCGGAATGCTCGGCGCTGTTCTGCTGGTGACGCTGCGAATCGTTCAGGGACTGGGAGCCGGGGCGGAGCAGGCCGGCGCAACAACTTTGATCTCGGAAGTGGCTCCGCGTCGCCGTCGTGGGTTCTTCGCTTCGCTGCCGTTCGTCGGCATCCAGTTAGGCACGCTCCTCGGTGCCGGAACTTTTGCTCTTATTGCGATGGCGGATAAGTCCGTCCTGCAGGGCTGGTTGTGGCGAGTGCCCTTCCTTGCCAGCTTCATTCTGATCGCAGTAGCCATCTTCATCCGCCTCAAGCTCAAGGAAACCCCGGCCTTCCAGGAGCTGGAGAAGCACAAGAACGTGGTCAAGAATCCGATTGGCGCGCTCTGGAAGCACTCAAAGAAGAATGTCCTGCTGGGCATTGGTCTTCGCATGGGAGAGAACGGCAACTCATCGATCTACTCCGCACTGCTGGTGTCATTCATGAGCATGCCGGCAGGTGTTTTTGCAGGCAACAACTCGATTGGTCCTATTGGGTTGTTGATTGCGGCCGGGTTCGCCGCCGTTCTGGTGGTCACGTTCGGCGCGCTATCCGATAGGTTTGGTCGAGTGCCTGTCTACCGCTATGGAGCTCTCTTCCAGGCGATCATCGCGGTTCCCGCCTTCTATCTGGTCACTCTCGGAAACGTCACTCTGGTCTGGGTAGTCATGGCGGTAGGCATTGCAATCGGTGTCCAGTCGATGCTCGGCCCACAGTGCCCTCTGCTCCCCGAACTCTTCGGATCGCAATACCGTTTCACCGGCGTGGCCATGAGCCGCGAAATTTCAGCGGTTCTGGCTGGTGGCTTGGCGCCGCTGCTTGGCGCGCTCATGTTGGCTGCTACAAACCACTCATGGCTGGTCCTGGCCATCTACTCGCTGGTCCTGGCTCTTATCTCCTTCGTGACCACGTTCTTCACGCCTGAAACTGCAGGCAGGGACCTCGTCAGCACGGAAGACGCTAAGTAGTTCCCCAACGAACAACCGGGCGCAGGAATACCTGAAAACCAACAGAAACAGCGCGGCACCTTCCTTGTGGAGGGTGCCGCGCTGCTTTGTCTTGGACACAAAAACGCGTCCGAGGAGTGTGATGGCAAAACCCCGGTGGCAGTGCAGAATTGGTGCAGCGAATGAGGAGCGTGTCCATGACGGCTACCAAGGGCCTCACATCACCGGAAAGTCCTGGTCAGGTCCGGGCGGGCGGACGGGGTACAAAGTTTAGGCCTGAGATTCAGGGCCTTCGATCTTTGGCCGTGCTCATGGTCGTCACCTACCACATCTGGTTTGGCCGGGTTTCCGGTGGGGTGGATGTCTTCCTGCTGATTTCGGCGTTCCTCATGACCCTGCAATTCGTGAGCCGTTTCGAGGATGCCCGGCCGGTATCACTGGTGCGGCACTGGTTGCACCTGTTCTGGCGACTGCTGCCCGCCGTCGTGGTGGTGCTGCTTGGCACGTTGGCGGCCACGTATGTGGTCATTCCCCGCACGCGATGGATTGAGATAGTCAACCAAGGCTGGGCGTCCCTCTTCTACGTTCAAAATTGGCTGCTTCAGCGCCAGGTGGTCAACTACTACGCAGCAGACCACAGCGTGGCAAGCCCTTTTCAGCACTTCTGGTCCCTGTCCATTCAGGGGCAAGTGTTCATCCTGTGGCCTGCCATTTTTGTTGCTACGGCTTGGGCGTGCCGCCGGTTCAGCTTGCGGTATCGGGCCGTGCTGCTAGGAGTGTTCGGACTGATTTTTGTAGTTTCGCTGGCCTATTCGGTCTATTTCACGGCCGCCCATCAGGAACTTGCATATTTCGATACGTTTGCCCGGCTGTGGGAGTTTGCGTTGGGAACCCTGGTGGCGCTGTTGCTTCCCTATCTTCGGCCCGGCCGCGGGCTGAGGGGCGTGCTGGGGTGGGTGGGCATAGCCGCCATGCTGAGCTGCGGTGCTGTCCTGCAGGTCCAGACCGCGTTTCCGGGTTTCGTGGCGCTGTGGCCGACCCTCGCGGCCGTGGCTGTCATCGTCGCGGGGCAATCTGGAAGCCGCTTCGGAGTTGACAGGATCCTTTCGTCCAAGCTGCTGGTGGGGCTGGGTTCCACCTCATATGCCCTTTACCTGTGGCATTGGCCGCTGTTGGTGATCACCTTGGTGTGGATCGGCCAAGACCACGCAGATGCGATCACCGGCACCTTGATTGTGGGTGCGTCCTTGGTGTTGGCGTTTCTCACCACCAGGTTTGTAGAGCAGCCCCTGCGTGCATGGAGGTGGCCGGAAGCTAGGAAACGTCGTCTGGCTGTGGCTGTGCTGGTTTGCCTGGCAGTGGCTGCAGCCCCGATGGCGCAGTTTGGATTCCAGCAACAGGCGGAGAAGAACCTTATTGCCAAGCAAAGTGATGATGACAACCCCGGAGCGCGGGCCTTGCTACCTGGCTACGTTGACCGGGTTGGCGACGGCGCACGGACACTGCCCACCCCTGAGCAGCTTCCGGAAGATTGGGGAAAGCTCGATGGCCCGTGTACCGGTGAGCTCCGCCCCACGGATCCGGTGCTTTTTGCAGAGTGCCAGCAGAACGACGTCGGCGCTGACGCGGAGAAGACCGTCTTTGTGGTGGGTCAGTCCCATTCGCTGCAATGGCTCGGAGCGATCGGTCCGCTGGCCAAGGAGAACCGCTGGCGTGTCCAGGCAGTCACCTTCGGTGCCTGCCCTTTCATGACTGAAACCGATGAGGTAGGGGACGAATGCAATGCGTTCAACAGGAACGTCAGGGAACACATCCGTATCCATCGGCCCGATGCTGTCTTCCTGGTAGGAACAGCGGCAGTTCCCGACTCACCTGACGAGGACCTCACGTGGGGGCTCGACGAGTTGGTGGGTGAAATTACTGATCAGGGCGTGGAAGTCATCGCCATGCGCGACAACCCGCGTTTCTCCTTTAGCCCCAGTGAATGTGCCATGGCCTCCGGAGTGGATGATCCGCGGTGCCGACCTGCCCTGTCTTCGGTGCTCGCCGAGACCAATCCTTTGGATCAGTTGGAAGGGACTTTCACGGGATTGTCCATCCTGGACATGACGGACCTGATCTGTGACGGCACGGCCTGTCCAGGCATTGTGGGCAACGTTTATGTATACCTCGACGACAACCACCTCTCGAGCACTTATGTCAGGACCATGACCGACACGTTGTCCGAGAGGTGGTTTGACGCCACGGGTTGGTAGTTGCCGGCTTAGTAGAAGTGGACCGGATCAACCAGATGGGGGAGTTCGCCGCCGTCCAGGAAGGTGCGCAGGTTGCTGCAGAAGCGTTCGGCGATGAGCCGGTTCTCGGCAGCACTCAATGCAGAAGTGTGCGGGGACACCAGGACCTTGGGATGGTTCCATAAGGGGCTGTCCTGGGGGAGCGGTTCCACCGCGAAAACGTCCAGGCAGGCGTATGAAAGCTGGCCGTTGTTCAGCGCCTCCAGCAAGGCGTCTTCATCCACCACGGTTCCGCGGCCCACGTTCACAAACACGGTGCCCGGTTTCATGGCGGAGAAAATGTCACTGTTGAAAAGATTCTCCGTGTACGGCGTGCCGGGAAGTGTATTGATCACGGCATCGGCATCAGCCACCAGGCGGGGAAGACCATCATTGTTGGTGACCTCCTCGATTCCCTCGATGGATTCCACAGTGCGCTTGGTTCCGCTGACTTTCATGCCCAGCGCCCGCACGATTCGGGCAGTTTCCATGCCAATTTCACCGAGGCCGGCGATAACCACTTTCGAGCCGTTGGCCAGTTTGGTGGGTGTTCTCAGCTCTGGCCAAACCTTGGCGGCTTGATCCTGCGCCATTTCGGCGCTGCGCTTGAAGCCGTTGAGGATGCCGAAGGCTGAAAACTCTGCCAGCGGCAGCGCGTGGACACCTGCGGACGTGGTCACGCGGAACTTCTGCAGGGTTTCGGTGTCGAGCCCTGAAGCCTTGACCGCGCCACCGGCTCCTGCCGCCATGGCGTGAATCCACTGCAAGTGCGGGTTGCTCGCAGCGATGCGCGCCAATCCGGCTGGGCTTTCATTGGGGAAGCCGTACAGGACCTGTGCCCGGTTGAGCATGTCCCAGTAACGTTCCTCCTGCTCGGGTGTGCGCGTGAATTCCGGATCGCCGGCGTGATCGGCCGGGAAGCGTTCCGGCGGCAGGAGCTCGGGTTCGTAGAGAACTGTTATGGAAGGATCTACAGCGCGGATCAGCTCTACATGCTCGGCTTCGAGGGGTACAGCGATGGCGATGGTAAGTTCATCAGTCGTCATAGTGTTCATCATACTGAATGGCGGCTAGGATATTGAACAGAATTTCTGTAGATGACCACAAAGAAGTGAGGTTACCCACCATGACAAGCAAACGCGTAGGCTTCGTTGGCTTAGGTCTCATGGGAGCCCCCATGGCATCAAACATCTCCAGAGCAGGTTGGGACGTCACCGCCTGGAATCGCTCCGGGGCCGTCTTTGAAGGCCTCTCCGGCGTGCGGCGCGCAGCAGCCGTGGCAGAGCTGCGGGACGAGGACACCATCATCTTTATGCTCCCCGATCTGCCCTTCATCGAGGAAGCCGCCGCGGACCTTCTCGAATCATGGCGGAACAAGGCACCCCGGCCGGGTACCGCCGTCGTCGTCATGAGCAGCGTTTCCCCCACCGCGGTCCAACTATTTGGCGAAACTGTTCATGAGGCATCCGGCGGCAATGCCGTGGTGGTGGATGCGCCGGTCAGCGGCGGTACCGCCGGGGCGCACAGCGGAAGCCTTGCCATCATGGTGGGCGGCACCCAAAGCCAGTTCGAAGCGCTCAAGCCGCTTCTGGAAACCATGGGGACCACGGTCCGGCGCATGGGGCCGCTGGGTTCGGGGTCGCTCGCCAAAGCCTGCAACCAACTCATCGTAGGGACAACGACGGCGGCCCTCGCCGAAGCGGCTGAACTCGCGGAACGCTCCGGCATGGACGTGCAGGCACTCTTTGAGGTCCTTTCCGGAGGGCTGGCCGGAAGCCGGGTGCTGGAGAACGTTGGCCCACGCCTTGCCGCCAAGGACTATGCGCCCACCGGGCCGGCAAAGTTCATGCACAAGGACCTCGGCTTCGTGCTCACCAGCGCACAAGCCGTTGGTTCCGCGGTCCCCATGGCATCGGCAGCAATCGACCTTTACGCCGAACTCAAACGCCAAGGACTCGGTGATCAAGACCTCGCCGTTGTCCGTCAGGCCATCGCAAACCTCAGCCTTTCACCAGCCGCGACGTCGAACAGCAACTGAACCGGCGCAACACCAGAAGGAATGAAGAACAAAACTATGAATGGACTTTTTGATCTGACCGGGCGGGTTGCCTTGGTCACTGGTTCAAGCCGCGGTATCGGCAATGCCCTGGCCAGGGGCCTTGCCGATGCAGGCGCGACGGTGGTGCTCAATGGCATCAGCACTGAACGCCTGGAGAAAGCCCACCAGGCCATGGCCGCTGACTATCCGGTGGAAAGGGTCCATAGCCGGGCTTTCGATGTCACCGACGCAACGGACGCTGCTGAGGGTGTGGCTTGGATTGAACAGAACGTGGGGCCTTTGGACATCCTGGTTAACAACGCTGGAATTCAGCACCGTGTCCCCATGCTGGAGCTCGACGTCAAGGACTGGGACCGCGTCATCACCACGGACCTCACCAGCGCCTTCCTGGTAGGCCGGGAAGCGGCACGGCATATGATCCCCCGGGGACACGGCAAGATCATCAACATCTGCTCGGTCCAAACGGACCTGGCGCGCCCCACCATCGCCCCCTATGTGGCTGCCAAAGGCGGACTACGCAACCTCACCCGCGCCATGACGGCAGAATGGGCCGCCTCCGGTTTGCAGATCAACGGAATCGCGCCGGGGTACATCCACACGGAAATGACCCAAAACCTGGTGGACGATGCTGACTTCAATTCCTGGATCCTTGGCCGGACCCCGGCCAATCGCTGGGGCACTACGGCAGACCTTGCCGGGCCCACCGTATGGCTCGCCTCCCAGGCCTCGAACTTCGTGAACGGCCAGACGATCTTCGTCGACGGTGGAATGACGGTGGTGGTCTGATGAGCATTATTCTCCCGGCCTCAGGCCCCGCCGTGGTTGCCCATGGCAAGGGCGACCTGAGGATTGAAGACATCTCCTTGGCAATACCGGCTACCGATGAAGCGATCGTGGAGATCGCCTACGGCGGGATCTGCGGATCAGACCTTCACTACTGGCTGCACGGAGCAGCAGGGGAGTCGATCCTCAAAGAGCCCATGGTCCTTGGACACGAAATCGTGGGCGTAGTGGTCCAGCAGGCAGCCGACGGTACCGGCCCCGCCGAGGGAACCCCCGTGGCCGTCCACCCAGCAACCCCGGCACCCGGCGACGTCAGATACCCCCAGGAACGGCCCAACCTCTCCCCGGGCTGCACCTACCTTGGCAGTGCTGCCCGGTACCCCCACACAGACGGCGCGTTCAGCCGCTACGCAAACCTTCCCTCAAGGATGCTGCGCCCGCTTCCGGAGAACCTGAATCTCCGTACTGCCGCCCTGGTTGAGCCCGCCAGTGTCGCTTGGCACGCCGTAAGCCGCGCGGGAGACGTCAGGGGAAAGACAGCCCTGGTGATTGGCAGCGGTCCGATCGGTGCACTCGCCGTTGCCGTCCTGAAGCGTGCCGGCGCGGCCCGGATTGTCGCCGTCGACATGCATGACAAGCCCCTGGAAATCGCCCTTGCCGTTGGCGCCGATGAGATCCTCAAAGGCGACAACACCGAGGCCATCGCGGCAGTGGACGCCGACGTCGTTATTGAATCCTCTGGAAGCCATTTTGGCCTTGCCTCGGCCATCAAGGGCACTACTCGCGGCGGCAAGGTGGTGATGGTGGGACTCCTGCCGTCCGGACCCCAGCCGGTGTTCATCTCCCTCGCCATCACCCGCGAGCTGGAACTCCTTGGCTCGTTCCGCTTCAACGACGAGATCGATGAGGTCATTGCTGCACTGGCCGATGGTTCGCTGTTCGTCGACCCCGTGGTAACCCACGAGTTCGGCCTTGCCCAGGGCCTGGAGGCTTTTGAGGTGGCGAAGAACTCCGCTGAATCCGGAAAAGTGCTGCTGAACTTTCAGGGATAAAGACTAGTTCCTGGCGACGGGGACGAACACGCGGGGCTGGTCATTCCAACTGGGTGCCAGCTCCGCAATGGTCTGCTTCATGATTTTTGCAGCGGCTTCGCGCGCGACGGACCCGTCGCCCGCATCAATCGCGTGGGCGACGTCCATGTGCCACTGAAGCGCTTGCTTCTGGGGATGTTCCGGCATAAGTCCGTGCACAGTTCTACCTGTGAGGGTCTCCGTGACCTGGCCAATCAGGTTGGCGAACATTTCGTTGCCGGAGCCGGAGAGGACCAACGCGTGGAACCTGATGTCGAGGTCAAGGAACCGGGCCATGTCACCGGCATCGCCGGCTTCCTTCATGGCAAGGGAGATGCCCACCAGCTCCTTCCGAAGACTTTCCGGGGCGTTCCCGGCGGCCAGTTCCGCTGCTACAGGTTCGACGGCGGAACGCAGCTCAGCGAGCGACCTCAACTGGGCGCCGCGCCCTTCGCCGGCCAGCCGCCAACGAATCACCAGAGGATCGAAAGGGTTCCAACGATGTGCCGGCAAGACCCTGATGCCTACTCGCTTGATGGTCTCCACAAGTCCCAGCGACTGCAGCACACGGACGGCTTCACGGACCACTGAACGCGAAACTTTGAGTTCGTCTTCCAAATGCTCGGCCAGCATGACATGGCCCGTGGGCAGGGCGCCGCCGACGATTTTGGTGCCCAAGTGCTCTACGGCGCGGTGGTGGAGGCTGGTTGACATAGAGGTAAGCATAGTGGCGCGGCGACCTCAGATGCGCAGAGGAATCCGGGGCGGCATCATAGACTGTTTATGACGCGGCACCGTTCCAAAACGTGGGCGCCGCTTTCCCGCACCTGGCTTAAATACGTATGGTTTATTACAGCCCCTGGTTTTGAAATCGCTTCCCGCGTGCCCCATTGGGTATCGGGCGACTGTTTGTACACGAACTTGTACAAGAACGAAATGGAGTTTTGATGTCAGCACACATCGGTGTCACCGGCCTTGCGGTGATGGGCGCCAAC
Source organism: Arthrobacter sp. TS-15 (assembly GCF_006964045.1). NCBI lineage: Bacteria > Bacillati > Actinomycetota > Actinomycetes > Micrococcales > Micrococcaceae > Arthrobacter > Arthrobacter sp. TS-15. The sequence continues at coordinate 13,129 of NZ_SDXQ01000036.1, forward strand.
CTGGCCCGCAACCTTGCCCGCAACGGCTTCACCGTGGCTCTCCACAACCGCTCCGTGGAAAAGACTGACGCCCTGCTGGAAAAGCACGGCACGGACGGCGACTTCATCCGCACGGAAACACTGCAGGAACTCGTCGACTCCCTTGAAAAGCCCCGCCGCGTCCTCATCATGGTCAAGGCAGGCGCTCCCGTTGACAACGTGATCGAGCAGCTCGAGCCGTTGCTTGAAGCCGGGGACATCATCATCGATGCCGGTAACTCGCACTACGAGGACACCCGCCGCCGCGAAGCTGCCCTGGCCAAGAAGGATCTGCACTTTGTCGGCGTCGGTGTCTCCGGTGGCGAAGAAGGCGCCCTGAACGGCCCGTCCATCATGCCCGGCGGCTCCAAGGAGTCCTACGACGCCCTCGGACCCCTGCTGGAGAAAATCTCCGCCAAGGTGGACGGCGAACCGTGCTGTGCATGGATCGGCACCGACGGCGCCGGCCACTTCGTCAAGATGGTCCACAATGGCATCGAGTACGCCGACATGCAGGTTATTGGTGAAGCATTCGACCTCCTCCGCTCCGGTGCAGGCATTGAGCCCGCCGAGCAGTCCAAGATCTTCGCTGAGTGGAACAAGGGCGATCTGTCCTCCTTCCTGATCGAAATCTCCGCAGAGGTCCTGGGCCACGTTGATGCCAAGACCGGCAAGCCGTTTGTTGACGTCGTGGTGGATGCCGCAGGTCAGAAGGGCACCGGACGCTGGACGGTCATCTCCGCTCTGGAACTGGGTTCCCCGGTCTCCGGCATCGCTGAGTCCGTTTTCGCCCGCGCACTGTCCTCCCAGACAGAGCAGCGCAAGCTCGGCCAGGAACTGCTCGCCGGTGAAGAAGCTTCCGTGGAAATCCCCGAAACCTTCGTCGAGGACGTCCGCCAGGCTCTCTACGCCTCCAAGCTGGTCTCCTACGCCCAGGGCCTGGACATGCTGACCTCCGCCGCCAAGGAGTACGGCTGGGACCTCAAGCTGGACGAGATCGCTTCCCTGTGGCGCGCCGGCTGCATCATCCGCGCAGAACTGCTCAAGGACATCACCAAGGCCTACGCTGCCGATGAGAAGCCCGCCAACCTGCTGTTTGCGCCGGCCTTCACCAAGGCCATCGCTGAAGCGCTTCCGGCTTGGCGCCGGGTTGTAGCCACGGCTGTCCAGCTGGGCATCCCCGTTCCGGTGTTCTCGTCCTCCCTGGCGTACTACGACGGCCTGCGCCGCAAGCGCGTTGCCGCCGCCCTGATCCAGGGCCAGCGCGACCTCTTCGGTGCACACACCTACGGTCGTGTGGACACCGAGGGTACGTTCCACACCCTCTGGGGCGAAGACAAGTCCGAGATCTCGGCCGTCGACACCCACTAGCAGCACCATTCCGCAAGGCCGGTTCCTCCCAGTTACGCTGGGTGGGCCGGCCTTTGCCGTACCCAAAAGCCCGGCCACACAAGTGAAGGAGACCACCATGGCAGCCCGGACTGCGCTGGTTACCGGAGCCTCCACCGGAATCGGTTTTGACACGGCCCTTGCACTCCAAGCTGCCGGATTCACTGTCTACGCAGGCGCACGTCGTGTGGACAAGATGGAACCGCTGAAGCAGCACGGCATCACTGTCATGTCCTTGGACGTCACGTCGGAGGAATCGATGGCGTCCGCGGTGGCGCTGATCGAAGCTGCCCATGGACCAATTGACGTGCTGGTCAACAACGCGGGCTACGGTTCCTATGGCTCACTGGAGGAAGTTCCGTTGGCTGAGGGCAGGCGGCAATTTGAGGTCAACGTCATGGGCCTGGCGAGGATGAGCCAACTCGTCATTCCCGGGATGCGCAGGGCCGGATCAGGCCGGATCATCAACATCACCTCAATAGGCGGCAAAATATATGAGCCGTTGGGCGCCTGGTACCACGGCACCAAGTTTGCGGTGGAGGGCATGAGCGATTCGTTGCGGCTTGAGTTGAAGCCACACGGAATCGACGTGGTCATTATTGAACCATCGGGAACAGACAGTGAGTGGGGCGCCATTGCGGGGGAGGGCCTGCTCATGGCCTCGGGCAGCGGGCCCTACAGGCAACAAGCGCACGTTGTGGCTGCCGCGTTGGCATCCACCTCCGGAACCGGCCATGTGTTATCTACGCCGGCGGGGGTTGTGGCAAGAACCATTACTCGCGCCGCCACGGCAAAACGCCCCAGAACCCGTTACCCGGTGGGCAGGGGCGCCTGGGGCGTCCTGGCGATGCGTAAGATTCTTCCAGACCGCGCCTTCGACATTGTCTTCTGGAACTTCTACCGAAGGCTTGCCGGTTAGATCCGGTATTCGATGTAGTACTCCGCCGGATCCACCGCCGGTTTGGTTTCGGACCGGGCATCACGGTGCCGCCACGTGGCGGGGATGCCTGTGATGATGGACTCCGGTGGTGCGTCCTTCACCACCACGGCGTTGGCGCCGATAGCGCTGCCGGCACCGATGATAATGGGACCCAAGACCTTTGCACCGGCTCCAATGGTGACGCGGTCGCCGATGGTTGGGTGACGCTTGACCTTGGCCAACGATCGTCCGCCGAGCGTTACTCCGTGGTAAATCATCACGTCCTCGCCGATCTCGGCTGTTTCACCAATCACCACTCCCATGCCGTGATCAATGAAGAACCGCCGGCCAATGGTCGCGCCGGGATGGATTTCGATGCCGGTGAGGAATCGAGCCAACTGGGATATCAGGCGCGCAGGAAAACGGAGCGCCGGATTCTGCCAGAGCCGATGAGTTATCCGATGCGCCCAAATGGCGTGCAGTCCGGAGTAGGCGAAAAAGTTCTCAAAAGAGCCTCGAGCCGCCGGGTCGTGGGACCGGGCGGCGTCGAGGTCTTCCTTAAGCCTTGCGAAGAAGCTCACAAAGACCTTTCTACAGGAAATGAAGGCGTGCCGGCGTGGTGTTAGCCGCGGATGTCGTCGAACAGCACCGTGGAAATGTAACGCTCCCCGAAGTCGCAGACCACGGCCACGATCAACTTGCCGGCATTCTCAGGGCGCTTGGCCAACTCGAGGGCACCCCACACAATGGCGCCGGAGGAAATGCCGCCGAGGATGCCTTCACGTGCGCCGAGGTCACGGGCTACGCGGACCGAGTCTTCCAGGGTGGCGTCAAGGACTTCGTCGTAGACGTTGGTGTCCAGGATTTCCGGAACAAAGTTGGCGCCGATGCCCTGGATCTTGTGCGGGCCAGGGGCTCCACCGTTGAGGATCGCCGAATCTTTGGGCTCGATGGCCACAATCTGCACACCGGGCTTGCGTTCCTTGAGGACCTGGCCAACACCGGTGATGGTGCCACCGGTGCCTACGCCGGCCACAAAGATGTCTACTTCACCGTCGGTGTCTTCCCAGACTTCCTCGGCAGTGGTGGCGCGGTGGATAGCTGGGTTGGCCTCGTTGGCAAACTGCTGGGCCCAGATGGAGTTCTCCGTGTTGGCAACGATTTCCTGTGCCTTCTCGACGGCACCTCGCATGCCTTCGGATCCGGGCGTCAGGACGATTTCGGCACCGTAGGCGCGCAACATGACGCGGCGCTCGGTGGACATGGTCTCAGGCATGGTCAGGATGACCTTGTATCCGCGTGCTGCGCCCACCAGCGCAAGTGCGATGCCGGTGTTCCCCGATGTACCTTCGACGATGGTTCCGCCCGGCTTCAGGGCGCCGGACTTCTCGGCAGCATCAATAATGGCCACGCCGATGCGGTCCTTGACGCTGTTGGCCGGGTTGTAGAACTCGAGCTTGACGGCAACCGTGGCGTCGAGGCCTTCGGTGAGCCGGTTCAAACGAACCAGCGGGGTGCGGCCGACCAGCTGCGTGACGTCGTCGTAGATCCTTGCCATGAAAATTACGCCTATCTCTGAAGAGGGATTGCTGAGGTCAGCCTAACCAGCGGGATCGAAACCTCGCTAAGCAGTAAGCCATGCAGAGTAATATTTCCGGGCCTTTGCCAACTTCGGGTTGATGATCACCTGGCAATAGCCCTGATAAGGGAACTTTGCATAGTAATTCTGGTGCACTTCCTCGGCCTCGTGAAACTCGGGAAGTCGGCTGACCTCGGTCACAATCGGATCGGACCACAGGGACTGGGCACGCTCGATGGCTTCCTCGAAGAGGACCTTTTCTTCCGTCGTTGTGTAGAACATTGATGAACGGTACTGGGTGCCGACGTCATACCCCTGGCGATTCAAGGTGGTGGGGTCGTGGAGGGCAAAGAACATGTCCAGGATGACTTCTTCGGGAACTACGGTTTCATCGAAGGTCACCGCAACGACTTCTGCGTGGCCGGTGGTCCCGGAGCATACCTCGTAGTAATCAGGATTGCGGACGTGGCCCCCGGTGTAGCCGGATACCACAGAGCTGACGCCGCGGGTCTTCTGGTAAACGGCATCAAGGCACCAGAAGCAGCCGCCGCCAAGTACGAAAGTTTTCATGTTCTCTTCAATGGATCGGAGGGCCTGATGATTCCCGCTTCACCTTACGGGAGAATTACGGCACCAGGGAGGTGCCACGGAGTGGCGGCTACTTGATGGGGGCTCAGTAGGGAAGAAATCTGGCTCAGTAGGGAAGAATAAGAGCATGGAAGCAGTAAACACCCACACTTCTGATGTGGATTCCGTCGAAGAGGACGAAACAGAGGACGGCAACGCTGATCCTACGCTCGGTCAGGTGTTGCTGGCTGTGGAGGAACTGTGGCCGGAGTCCCTGGCTGAAGACTGGGATGAGGTTGGCCTTGTTGTTGGCCGGCCCAATGTTCCCGTCACCAAAGTTCTCTTTGCCGTGGATCCCACGCTGGCCGTGATCGATGAGGCCGTGGAGTGGGGAGCGGACCTGCTGATCACCCATCACCCGCTTCTTCTCAAAGGCGTGAACTCTGTTGCGGCCACCTCAGCGAAGGGCCTAGCGGTGCACCGGCTGATAGAGGCAGGGACAGGGCTGTTGACCGTGCACACCAATGGAGATTCAGCCGTGGGTGGAGTTTCAGATGTTCTGGCTGATGCCTTCGGCCTGGAAAACGTCACGCCCTTGACGCCGGCAAGCAACGGTTTGCCTGAGGAGGGTATTGGCAGGGTAGGAGACCTCCCTGAGCTTGAGACACTCGGTGACTTCGCTGCCCGCGTCTTTGAAATGTTGCCGGCCGTCGCAGGCGGTGTCCGGGTAGCTGGAGACAAAGACGGCCTGATCCGGCGCGTTGCGGTGTGCGGCGGAGCCGGTGATAGCTTGTTCGACGCAGTTCGAGCCGCCAACGCTGATGTGTACGTCACAGCAGACATGCGTCACCATCCAGCATCCGAAGCCCGTGAGGGCGCCACCAATGGCCGGCCCTATTTGATTGACGTTTCGCACTTCGCCAGTGAGTGGCTGTGGCTGCCTGCTGCCGCTGAAGCGTTGGGCAACGTGCTGGCGGACCAGGGCTACGACGTCGAGATCCGCGTCAGCGGCACCAACAGTGATCCCTGGGACTTCATACTCACTCCCGGCGGGGACTAGAGTCTAGAAAGATATGGACAGCCCTGACAGTCAGAGGCGGTCCGGCCGGACCTGATCCCCAGGCCGGCAGCTAATAGCGGAGGTAAGCGTGGAGAAAGCAGCACCGGCAGAACAATTGAAGTTGCTTGAACTGCAGGGACTGGATGCCAAGCTCAGGTCGCTTGCGGGCCGCCGGAAGGTTCTGGAAACGGATCCACGCATCACTGACCTCACGGATGCGCTGAGCGTGGCCAACGGCGAGCTCGGCTCGGCCAAGGTTGCCGTTCACGACGCCGAAGCCGAACTTCGCCGCGCGGAAGCGGATGTGGAACAGGTAGCCACCCGTATCCAACGCGACGAGACCCGGCTGAACAGCGGCACCGGGCTGTCCAAGGATCTTGTGGCGCTGCAGAGTGACATTGCCTCTCTCAACAAGCGTCGCTCGGACCTTGAGGACGTTGAACTCGAAATCCTGGAGCGCCTGGATACTTTGCGCGAGCGGCAGGCAGCCCAGCAGTCGATCGTTGACGACATTCAGGGTTCCTTTGGCAGCATCCGGGCTGAACTGGATGAAGCCATTGCCGAGATCGCCGCCGAGGAAACAGTGGTACGGGGGCAGCGCGCCGCCTTCGCCGAATCCTTGGACGCGGGCATTCTCGCCATCTATGAGAAGACCATTGCCAAACGTGGAGTCGGGGCAGCACGGCTGTTCCACGGAAAGTCCGAAGGCTCCGGCATGATGCTCAGCCCTGGTGACCTCGCCGAAGTCAAAGCCGCCGCTGAGGACGATATTGTCTTTTGCCCGGATTCAGGTGTCATCCTGGTCCGTTCGGCGGAGTGGAACTGAGAACGCCCAACATCAGTTGGACGCTCAGGTGGTGAGGATGATGTTGAGCGCGTGCGGCTTGCGGGCCGTGCCTTCAACGAGTTCAGCAGTCCAGATCTCCCGGGCAGCCTTCAAGAGCTGATCCGGGGTTGCCGGGGCCTTACCGCGCCGGGTCAGCAGGTGGCGGGCCAGTTCCCCGCGGGTGTGTTTGGCGAAGTGACTGACAACCGTGCGCTTGCCGTTCGCTTCGTTGAACACATTGACGTTAACCGTCTGCGTCGCCGGGGGAGCCCAGGCAGCGGCGTAGGTACTGGAACGGCAATCCACCAAGAGTTCGCCCTCGGCGCGTGAGGCGAGGGCCGCGTTAAGCTGCGGCTTCCAGTATGAGGCGAGGCGGCCGACGTCGGGCAGTGCCGTTCCCATGGACAGGCGATAGGCAGGCACGTGGTCGCCGAAGCCTATGGCGCCCCACAGGGCGGAAACCACCAGGACGGATTCGTTCGCCTTGCGGCGCTGCGTTGGCGTCATGCTGTTGTAGCCCAAGGCGTCGTAGAGGACTCCGGAATAGACCTGATGTGCGGGAGCGGCTGGTTCGGCATGCAGCCGGGTATTGCGTTCGACGTCGTCCCGCAACGAGGCGCCGACCCCCAGCAGCGCCAGTGCATCCTCGTGCGCGCTCACCGTACCCAGTGCTTCGAGTACTTTTGCACGGTAGGGGTTCAGTTCGGGGAAGCTGAGCGATTCCCAGTTAATGGCGGGACCGTTGGCAGCGGGGGTCTTGCCTTCGGAAGGCGGCAGCAGAATCAGCACCAGTCGATATTACCGGGGACTTTGGTAGGCCCCAACGCCGGTAGACTGGACGGCGGATGGGTCGACCAGGCGGTCGCGCGTCACGGAAGTGGCTCGAGGAACGTCCGGGCTCCGAAGAGCAGGGTGGTGGGTAACGCCCACTCGGGGTAACCCGCAGGCCAGTGCCACAGAGAACAGACCGCCTGCGCGCTGTGATGTTTTGCATCGCGGGGCAGCAGGTAAGGGTGAAACGGTGGTGTAAGAGACCACCAGCTCCCTGGGTGACCGGGGAGGCTAGGTAAACCCCACCCGGAGCAAGGCCAGACAGGACACGCTTGAGGGCTGCTCGCCCGAGTGTCCGGGTAGGCTGCTGGAGGGCGTCGGCAACGGCGTTCGTAGATGGATGGCCGCCACTCCCTTGCCGGTAACGGCAGGGGATGACAGAACCCGGCGTATCGGTCGACCCATCCATTTATGACTCCCGGATTTGTGCCGTGTGAGTGATTTCACGCCCCGGGGCGGCCTGCAGCCCTTCCTTCCGCCCTAGAATGGTTACTGAACGTAGATGTTCTGCCGCCGGGACTGCGTTCGCAGCCGGCGGATTTTCTTTGCTCTCGTTCAAGGCGCTGTGGGTGGACCGAAGCCCGCCGGCGCATGTGCCGCAGGACTACTCCGGGCGGCCGCTGCCATCTGCATACGAGGACGTATGTGGTTGACCCAAGGAAGGTAGTTCTGTGAGCCAGACGTCAGATTCTTGTCTTGATAAGTGGATGGGCCGGGAGGCTCTCGCCGAGGCCATGATTCCGGTAATCGGCCGGTTGTACCGGGAAAATAATGTGGTCACGAGCATCCACGGCCGGAGCCTGATCAACAAGTCCACCATGAACATCCTCAAGGCCCACCGTTTTGCGCGCCGGATGAGCAACCACGAGCTGCTGCTCGAAGAGACTGCGCCGCTGCTGAACGCGTTGTCTGAGTTGGAGCTCGGCGCAGCCGCCATTGACATTGCACGCTTGACTGAGAAGTTCCGGGCCGAAGGCAACGGTGCCTCCCTGGATGAATACCTGCGCTCCGAGCTCGCGGAGATCGTGGGAAAGCGTGGCGCTGACGACCGCACCAGCACCGACGTCGTTCTCTACGGCTTTGGCCGTATCGGCCGTCTCCTGGCCCGCATCCTCATTGAAAAGGCCGGTGGCGGACACGGCCTGCGGCTCCGCGCCATCGTTGTTCGCAAGGGCGCTGAGAACGATCTTGTGAAGCGTGCCAGCCTGCTGCGCCGCGACTCCGTTCACGGTTCCTTCGAGGGCACCATCCGCGTGGACGAGGAAGCCAACACCATCACCGCCAACGGCGTGCAGGTCCAGGTCATTTACTCGGACAACCCCGCCACTGTGGACTACACCGCATATGGCATCAAGGATGCCTTGGTGGTGGACAACACCGGCCGTTGGCGCGACGCCGATGGCCTCTCCCAGCACCTGCAGAGCAAGGGCGTAGCCCGCGTCCTGTTGACGGCACCAGGCAAGGGCGACCTCAAGAACATCGTCCACGGCATCAACCACAAAGACATCTCCGATGACGACAAGATCGTCACCGCGGCGTCCTGCACCACCAACGCCATTACGCCGGTGCTGAAGGCTATCAACGACAAGTTCGGCATCATTCACGGTCACGTGGAAACGGTTCACTCGTTCACCAACGACCAAAACCTGATCGACAACTTCCACAAGGGCGACCGCCGCGGACGTTCCGCAGCCCTGAACATGGTCATCACCGAGACCGGTGCCGCCAAGGCTGTAGCCAAGGCGCTCCCGGAACTTCAGGGCAAGCTCACGGGAAATGCCATCCGCGTACCCACCCCGGATGTCTCCATGGCCATCCTGAACCTCAACCTTGAGAACGGCACCACGCGCGACGAAGTCAACGACTTCCTCCGCGAAATGTCCCTGCACTCGGATCTTCGCAAGCAGATCGACTACATTGACTCTCCCGATGTGGTGTCCACTGACTTCGTTGGCTCGCGTCGCGCCGGCATTGTTGATGGCCTCGCAACGATTTCCAACGACAAGAACCTGGTTCTTTACGTCTGGTACGACAACGAGTTCGGCTACTCCTGCCAGGTTGTGCGTGTCATGGAAGAAATGGCCGGTGTGAACCCGCCGTCGTTCCCCGCGCGTGACGTGATTGCTCCCATCGCAGTACTTGAAGGGGCAGGAGCCTAGGCGCTCCGAAGTATTCGCGGGTTTCCCGGCTGAGTCACTGGTATCAGCCGGGAAACCTGATCAAAATGGGTTCATGGAAAACGAATCAACGTTGGAACATGAGACCACGCTTGAACACGCCTTGGACGTAGCCAAGGCCAACCACAAACAAGCGCAGAAGCTTCTGGACCAGGCGGTGGCGGGAAACGCCGCAGGTGATGTGCCGGACGAACGTGTAGAACAACTACGAGGACTCCTCGCCCTGGCAACCGAGGACCTGCAACGCGTGACACGGGAGCAATAGACCCGGTCACGCGCCACCTCACTGCAGTGTGACTTCTCCTACACACTGTGGATATCGACTCTGATGTCGGGGCTTTGTCCTACGCTCGAAGGACGTCGCCAGTCCCACTGAACGGAGTCCCTTGAGTACCACTTGGTCTGCCTACAAACGCGCCCGGCGGAGGTCACGTCAAGCGTGGGCCATTCTTGGATTGGCAGCTGCAACCGTCGTTGCAGGGCTTTCCTGGTACTTCACCGCCGGCCAATTCAACGCCGCAGAACCGTGGGCGGCCGGCCCCAGCGAAGCACCCGTCTTCAATCCTGATTGGATGAAACCCCTTCGCGGGGCGGCACTTGTTCCGCCCGAGAAGGCAAGCGATGCTTTGGAACATCTCCCGGTCAAAGGACGTGCGCAGAAGTCGGACTACGACAGAGCCGCCTTCGGCCAAGCCTGGGCAGACGCTGACCGCAATGGATGCGATACCAGAAATGACATTCTGCGGAGGGACCTCTCCGCAGTCGAGTTCACGAAGGGTTCATCGTGCAAGGTCTCTGGAGGTAGCTTCCACGAACCTTACACAGGGGCGCAGGTAACATTCCAAAGAGGCCAGGACACCAGCGCCGCCGTTCAAATCGATCACGTAGTAGCCCTCGCCGACGCCTGGCAGAAGGGGGCCCAGCAGCTCACTGTCCAACAGCGGCAAATGTTTGCGAACGACCCCCTGAACCTGATCGCCGCGGACGGACCCGCCAACGTCAAGAAAGGTGCAGGAGATGCCGCCACGTGGCTGCCGGCCAACAAAAATTTCCGCTGCCATTACGTCGCGCGGCAAGTCTCGGTGAAGGCGGCGTATCAACTGTGGATTACGCAAGCCGAAAAAGACGCCATGAAGCGGGTCCTTTCCTCTTGCCCGGACCAGCAAACCATCTACAGTGCCAGGTGACCGTGCCCCAGCTGCCAGGTGCCGCCGTCGTCGATCCGTTCCAGGACCACGCGCTGAAGCGAGGTTTCCCGCGGAAGCCTATCCAGGTTGTCCAGTCCCCGCTGCCTGAAGGTGAAGTAGATGGCATCCGTAGGAGCATCAGTGCAGCGATCCAAGGTGAAGCGACGAGCAAAGGACGCGATGTTGCTCTTAGGCAGGCGCTCCACGAGGTACGGGTCCAGCATCCAGGAATCGCATATGGCTTTGTGGGCAGGCATGTCCGGAAAATACCGGGTGAAGAAAGCCCGAGCCAGCGAGAAGCTGGCATCCACTAATTCGGGGGAGAGCGACCCATCCTCGGGAATGTGGACCCCCAGAACCCACTCTGAGCTTGGATCTGCGGCGGGCACCAAATGGAACTGTAGCCGTCCCAGCCGGAATAGATTTCCTGCCATGTGCAATGTCAGCCAGGCCCAGGTATCCAGTCCAAACCGTCCATGGACCCGTCGGTTGATGCGGAGCTGTAGACCCAGGTCTGCCAAGGAAGCAGCCGAAACCGCCGGACTGATTCCGAGACCCACATGATAAGCGTGAACTGACGGGGCAAAACGGAGCAGGGCTTCGATCCAGACCGCCTCCACGGCGCCTTCTGCCCGGATGCTGTCTACCGGAAAGGCACCAAGCCTCTCCTGCATCGCCTCCATAGCCTGAAGAACGGGCTCATCCGCAGGCGTGTCCAGAAGGTGCGCGCATTCAGCGGCGTCGTCTCCGGTGATATCCAAGAGCTCGAAAAGCTCCGTGTACGGGCTGGCGGCCACGGCTCAGTGCCCGAACGGATCTGGATCGACGCCAGGCATCCAAGTCAGTCCAGGAACACCCCAGCCGTTCTTCTTGGCCTGCTTCAACGCCTTCTTGGAGTACCGGTCCACAAGGCGGTTGACATACAGTTTGCCGTCCAAGTGGTCGAACTCGTGTTGCAGGATTCTGGCGAACCACCCTGTCGCTTCGAAATCCAAGGGGTTGCCGTTGCCGTCAAAACCCTGAACCCGTGCCCATTCTGCGCGTTGCAACGGGTAGTACTCGCCCGGGAAGGACAAGCATCCTTCAACATGTTCGTCGGGATCCGGAAGTGCCCCCGAGACCTTGGAAAGTGTCAGCACCGGGTTGACCACCACGCCCTGCTCCGGCACGTCGTCATCGTTGGCGTACTTGTAGACAAAGAGTCGCTTACCCACGCCGATCTGAGGAGCGGCGAGTCCAACCCCGTTGGCGGCATCATTGGTTTCGAACATGTCCGCGATCAAGCCGCGGAGTTCATCATCGAAAACCTCCACCTCGCTTGCCCGGCGGTGCAACACAGGTTCGCCCCAGATAGTGACTGGCAGGACGGTCATCTCAGCATTTCCTTCGTTTAGCGCGGTAGTCCGGTGGCGGTCCGGCCGCGGCCTCGGACGTGGCCGTGTGACCCGCTCCGGGTTAAAAGCAAAGGCCGCACCGGATAACCGGTGCGGCCTTTGTGGAAACCGGCTCTGGAGCCAATCTCGGTGGGGTGAGCTACGGGGGTTGAACCCGCGACCTCCTGGACCACAACCAGGCGCTCTGCCAACTGAGCTAAGCCCACCATGCGCCTTATCGGGACTGAACCGTTTGACCGGCTTTCCTCCAAGGCAACGACAAATAGCTTACCTGCTGTTTTGGGGTGCAAAGTCCACTTTTGCCGTTTTTGGCGAAAAAACCTTGAAAAATGGTGCAGATCACACCCGTTCGCTGGATCCCAAGGTCTCAGCGGTGGCCATGATCTCCTTGGAAATGCGCTGTGCTGTGGCGGTGTCCGGTCCCGGCGTAGGAACGAAAACAGCCTGGCGGTAGTAACGCAGCTCGTCGATCGAGTCCTTGATGTCGCCCAATGCGCGGTGGCCGCCATGCTTGGCGGGGGACTGGAAGTACGCGCGGGGGAACCAGCGGCGTGAGAGCTCCTTGATGGTGCTGACATCGATCACGCGGTAGTGAAGATGTTCCACGATGTTGGGCATATCCCGGGCCAGGAACATCCGGTCAGTTCCCACGGAGTTGCCGCCCAAGGGTGCCTTGCGGGGATCCGGGACCCACTTTTCGATGTATTCGAGGACCTGCGCCTCGGCCTCGGCCATGGTCTTTCCCCGGGGAAGCTCATCCAGGAGCTTGGAGCGGGTGTGCATGTCCCGCACGAAGTCGTTCATTTGCTCCAGCGCGGCATCATCGGGCTTGATAACCACATCCACGCCTTCGCCCAGGATATTGAGTTCGGAATCTGTCACCAGCGCAGCGACCTCAATCAAGGCGTCGTTGATGAGGTCCAAGCCGGTCATTTCGCAGTCGATCCAGACGATGCGTTCATTAGTAATAGGCACTCGCCCAGCCTATCGCTCAGTGGCTTCCAAGTGCTCCGATGGTACGATTTTTGAGCGCGGCAGCGTCGTTTCGTCCTGTTGCCGAACGCCCCCATGACGCAGAACTTTGACCCGACCGCAGCGGGTGAACGATTGGATGACGACCACATGACGGTGCCAATACCCGCCGCCCAGTTGGCAGGGGCAGCAACGCCGTCAGCCGACGCTGTAGGCGGCGAGGTAGATAACGCACGTTCGCCTTTGATCGCCGGCTTCATTGGTTCCATGTTCATGGTGTTCGGCTCCTTGGGCGTTGGCTGGCTTGCCCCCGTTTCGGAACTGCGTAGGTTGCCGCTCTTTATCTGGATGCGCACCGAAGGTGTTGGCGTTGGTCTGTCGATTGTGCTGTTGGCCATCGGTGGCATGCTGCTTGTCCGCGCCTGGCTGCGATTGGGCCAGCGCGTCCGGGTGTGGGGATTGGAAGCCCGAAAGGCGACGCTGCAGGCCGTGGCGGCCTGGGGGCTGCCCATGATGTTCACTGTTCCGCTCTTCAGCAGGGACGTCTACGCCTACATCGGTCAAGGCCGGTTGATGGTGGAAGGCATAAACCCTTATGAGAACGGGATTTCAGCCCTGCCCAACTACTTCCAGCTTGGCGCCGACAAGATGTGGACCGAGGCGCCTGTTCCCTACGGCCAGTTGTTCCTGTGGATAGAGCAGTTCGTGGTGTGGGTGACCAACGTACAGCCCGAAGCAAGCATTATGCTTTTCCGCCTTGTTGCTGCGGCGGGCGTGGTCCTCTGCATCATCTACGTGCCCAAGCTTGCGGAGCTTCACGGAGTGAATCCGCACAGGGCACTGTGGCTGACAGCGGCCAACCCGCTCTTCCTCACCAACTTCATTGCCAGTGTTCACAACGATGCTTTGATGATCGGGCTGGCACTGGCTGGCCTGTACTACTGTGCTACCCGTCGCGTCATTCGAGGGCTGGTGCTTGTCACGCTCTCCATCTCCATCAAGCCGATCACCGTGGTGTTCCTGCCCTTTATCGGACTCCTGTGGGCGGGCAAGCATGCTTCGTGGCGGCGCAAATTCCTTTATTGGTTCCTCACGGCCGCGCTGAGCTTCGGTCTCCTCTACGCCTTGAGTCTGGTCAACGGTTTCGGATTCGGCTGGATCAACGGTCTGTCGGCTCCTGGCAGCGTGTGGATTTGGTACGCGCCTGTCGGTCTCATCGGTATGGTTGTTGCCCTGATCTTCAATGCCTTTGGCTTGGACGGCTGGGCTTTGGCGAAGTGGGTTTACGACGCGGGCAAGGTGCTGATGGTTGCGGCCGTGGCATGGCTGATTTTCCGAGGCGAGTACGATCGCCTGATGCGACGGCTTACCTTGGCTTTTGCTGTTATTGTCATGCTCGCCCCCATGATCCAGTCGTGGTACGTAGTGTGGCTGATACCGCTGTTTGCCGTGACGGGTATCCGCAACGACTGGCAGGTCAAAGCGCTCTATTTCATCGTGTCGTTCTTTATGGTTTACGCGATCTCGGACCAGTTGGACGTGTTCCCTTACCTTCAAAGCGAAGACCTGGGACTGGCCCTCATTCTGGCCCGTTACGGTGCGGCCCTCATTGCGCTCTTGTTCGCGGTCTATCTGATCTTCGTGGATCCGAAGACAAAGGGTTTGTTCCGGGTGAGGGATGAAGCCGGTCTGCGTCCCATCATCTGAGCAGTTCGTGGGTCGAGCCCTGCCGCTACCGGCTTAGCCGTCCGGCAACAGCCGCAGTGCTTCGCGGGTGGAGAGTGGACTCAGAGCACCCGCGTTATTGGAAACGAAAGCCCTGACCCAGGCGGGGTCGGTTTTGCTGTACTCCCGTAGCGCCCATCCGATGGCCTTGCGAATGAAGAACTCGTTGTCGGAGAAGTTCGAGGAGATGACCGCTGCCAGGAGGTCGGTGTCAGTTTTCGCTTTGGCTCCAAGTTGGGCAGTGATAGCGGCCCGCCGGACCCATATGTCGCCGTCTGTGGACCACTGACGAAGGACCGGAGTCAGGGTGGCTGGATGGGCGAGCAGGAGTCCGCCGATCCGATGCGCGACTCCATCGACGAGATCCCACCAAGCGCCGGTACGAATGATCTCTTCGTAAATGGGCAACATCTGCAGGTCGTCCTTGACCATTTGCAGGCCCGTCAGATCGATGGCTGCGTACCGCTCTTCCCGGACCCCAGCTTCGCGCCAGAGCTCAAGAACGGCTTTTCGCAGATCATCCGGAGACGCCACAGGGTACTGCTTCGCCGCTTCTTTCACGATCTTGCGTACCTCGGGAACCCGGACACCCAAAGAAGGCATCTCCGATTTCATATACGCCTGGGCACCAATTCCCCGCTCGGAGTCGGCCGAAGATCGGAGGGTAGACCGGATTGCGTGCACCAGGACATTGTTGGTCATGCCACAACTCTAGAGCGGGTATTGCCGCCCGCAGGGTCCAAGGGTGGCCAGGGACTGTGGGCCTCGCTCCCGCTGTGGGGCCGCCGTAGAGTGGGGAGATGTCAATGCTGAAATCACCGGACCAAATCTCGATGATGCGCGAGGCCGGTCGCGTGGTGGCCAACGCCCTGTCCGCGGTGCGGGAGCGAGCTGATGTGGGCGTTTCACTGAAGGAGCTCGACGACGTCGCAGCATCCGTGATTTACGACGCCGGCGCAAAGCCTGCGTTCCTCGACTACCACCCACGCTGGGCGGCCGTGCCATTCCCTGGGGTGATCTGTACCAGCGTCAACGATGCCGTGGTCCACGGGATCCCGAATGGATACGTACTTGAGGACGGCGATCTGCTCAGCGTTGACTGTGGCGCCTTCCTGGAAGGTTGGTGCGGTGATTCGGCCGTCAGCTTCGTCGTCGGGACCGGCGACCCGGAGGATCAGGAGCTGGTGGCAGCTACAGAGGCAGCACTGGCGCGCGGCATCGAGGCAGCGCGGGTAGGCAGCAAGATGGGCGACCTTGCCTATGCAATCGGCGGTGAGGCCAAACGCGCAGGCTTCGGGCTGTTAGCTGATCATGGCGGGCATGGCATCGGCCGGACAATGCACGCCGAGCCTCCCGTCCCCAACCTCGGGCGGCCTGGCAGGGGCATGAAGCTCGAAGAGGGCCTGGTCATTGCCATTGAGCCCATGTTGATCCTGGGTGGCAAGGACGACTACTACCATGACGAGGATCAGTGGACTCTTCGTTCAGCAAACGGCCGACGCGCCGCCCATAGCGAACACACTGTGGCCATCACGGCTGAAGGGCCGGTCATCCTGACGCTGCCTTGATGACGGTTCCGGTTACTGAACCGCATTATTGTTTGCGGAGCCCCACAACTGGCCGGCCTGGAACAGGTTCGGACACTTTTCCGGCAAGGGCGAACCACCGGCACCAGCACCGGGACGGTTCGCCCTTGGTTCCGAACAATTCCTCAACGGCCGCCCAGGTAGCAGGAGCCGTTTCGATCCTCGAAGGAGCATGGTCGTGTGGAATGGGCCCAGAAGAGGCCCGGCATGCAGGGCTGGTCCCGCTGGCCTCCGGGTCTTGGTGCGCCGATCAAACGCCGGCACCCACCAGTTCCCCCGTTGTGGTGTTGACCAGTAGGGGGCCGGTGCCGTCAGGGTTCTCTACGGTGCTTGAGATGGACTCGTCTTCGGGAGGATCTATCTCCTGGCCTTCGGAGTCCCACTCATTGTTGCGGTCAGGGGTCCCAGGCGCTTCCACAGCAGGTGCGGAGTCAGCAGGGGCTGAGGTGCCATTCATTCGGGTGAAGTTGGCGGAGCCCCACATGAGGTCATGCCCTACTGATTCGGCGTCGATTTCGGCCACATGGTAGACGCGGCCCTCATGTTCCCATTGCCGCAGCCGTAGCCTCCCAATGACGAGCACCCGTTGTCCCTTTTTGATGCTGCATCCAACGTGCCCGGCGAGGAAGCGGAATGACTGAACGGTGTACCAGTTGGTGTTTCCGTCCACCCAGGTGCTGGTAGCGCGATCGTAGCGGCGCTCCGTGGTTCCAAGGCGGAATGATGCGGTGGCAGTGCCCCGCGTAGTAGTGGAACTCTTGACCTCCGAGGCCACGAAGCCCCGGACGCTGATCATGTCATTCATTGGTGGTCCTTCTCGGTGTAGGGAGTGCCTGTCCGGCGCTTTCAGCTTCATCCAGGAAAGACCGGGAGGGGAGGTCTGTAATGGCCTATGTGAATAACCTTGGCTGTACAGCCGTTGTGGAGGAGTAGAAGCTGTAGCGTGGTGGTGGCAAGCTGTGAGGCGATCGCACTGTAAACTCTTTGTGGCGCCAGCGGCCCACGGTGGTCAGGGCGCCAGTGCGCCCCAGTAGCTCAGGGGATAGAGCAGCGGCCTTCTAATCCGCCGGTCGGGGGTTCGATTCCCTCCTGGGGCACATATAAGGGGTCTTGGCCTGCATAAACGCAGGTCAGGACCTCTTCTCCGTTAAGTCTGCCGCGAATTGCCACGGGCCTTGCAGGCTGCACTCTGTGTGAAATGCACTGCTGCGTGGATGGCACAATGGCTACGTGATGAGCAGGCAAACGGCACAGACAAAAAGCAGGGCAGCAGACGCATGGAAAGTCCGCGTCGCAGGACTGACGCTGATAATCGCTGCCGCGTTGACGATGACGGCCTGCACGCCACCGGCCACGTCATCCGCCGATCAGCCCGTGCAGCCTTCCACCCGCCCTGAAGCCTCCACCAACCCGGAAAACTCCGCCAGCCCACAGGCCACAGCCACGGTTGATCCCGCTGTTGCGGCAACCACCTCCGCCGTGGAGTCCACCCTGAAAACCCTGGTGGCCGGCAATCCCAAGCCGGACCGGGAGGCGCTAAGGACTGCCTTGGTTTCAGCGGGCATCCCTGCAGACAATGTGGAGGTGTCTGTGAGCCGCACGCCCACCGGATTGGACGTTGACGCCATGGAGGCCGCAGCCCGGACGGGCGATAGTTGCATCATGGGGCAAATCCGCGATGGTGGGGTAGTGGTCACCGTGCTGCCCGTGTTGGCCACGGGAAAATGCTTCGTGGGAGACGCCCGCTAGTTCCACCGCAGCGCTCGAATGTGAGTTAAGTACGCCTACCCATTAGATTTAAGGGCATGGCGGAATTCATTTACACGATGACCAAGGCTCGCAAGGCCGTTGGCGACAAACTTATTCTGGACGATGTCAGCATGTCGTTCTACCCTGGCGCGAAGATCGGCGTTGTGGGCCCGAACGGTGCTGGTAAGTCCACCATCCTGAAGATCATGGCCGGACTGGACACCCCGTCAAACGGCGAGGCCCGCCTGAGCCCCGGCTACACCGTGGGCATCCTCCTGCAGGAACCGCCGCTGAACGAGGAAAAGACCGTCCTGGGCAACGTCCAGGAAGGCGTTGGCGAGATCTATGGAAAGATCCAGCGCTTCAATGAGATCTCCGAAGAAATGGCCAACCCGGATGCCGACTACGACACACTCCTGGATGAGATGGGCAAGCTTCAGGAAGCCATTGACGCTGCGGATGCATGGGATATTGATTCCCAGCTTGAGCAGGCCATGGACGCGCTGCGCTGCCCGCCTGCCGATTCCGATGTCACCGTCCTCTCCGGTGGTGAGCGCCGCCGCGTAGCGCTCTGCAAGCTTCTCTTGCAGAAGCCTGACCTTCTGCTCCTTGACGAGCCCACCAACCACTTGGATGCTGAGAGCGTTCTTTGGCTGGAGCAGCACCTCTCCCAGTACCCCGGCGCAGTCCTTGCCGTGACCCACGATCGCTACTTCCTGGATCACGTGGCCGAGTGGATTGCGGAAGTCGACCGCGGGCACCTGTACCCATACGAGGGCAACTACTCCACCTACTTGGAGAAGAAGAAAGCCCGTCTGGAGGTCCAGGGCAAGAAGGACGCGAAGCTCTCCAAGCGCCTTACCGAAGAACTTGAGTGGGTGCGCTCCAACGCCAAGGGCCGCCAGACCAAGTCAAAGGCACGTCTGGCCCGCTATGAAGAGATGGCGGCAGAGGCTGATCGCACCCGCAAGCTGGACTTCGAAGAGATCCAGATTCCGCCGGGACCGCGCCTGGGCTCCTTGGTTATCGAGGCCAAGAACCTGAAGAAGGGCTTCGACGATCGCGTACTGATCGATGGACTCTCCTTCTCGCTTCCCCGTAACGGCATTGTGGGCGTCATCGGCCCCAACGGTGTGGGTAAGTCCACGCTGTTCAAGACGATCGTCGGCATGGAGCCTTTGGATGACGGTGAGCTCAAGATCGGCGAGTCCGTGAAGATCTCCTACGTGGACCAGTCCCGTGGCGGCATCGACCCCAACAAGTCCCTCTGGGAAGTTGTCTCCGAAGGCCATGACTTCCTCCAGGTCGGTCAGGTTGAAATGCCTTCGCGTGCCTACGTGTCGGCGTTCGGTTTCAAGGGCCCGGACCAGCAGAAGAAGGCTGGTGTGCTCTCCGGTGGTGAGCGCAACCGCCTTAACCTGGCACTGACGCTCAAGCAGGGTGGCAACCTTCTCCTCCTTGACGAACCTACCAACGACCTCGACGTCGAAACTCTGGGCAGCCTTGAGAACGCCCTTCTCGAATTCCCCGGCTGCGCTGTAGTGGTCTCGCACGACCGTTGGTTCCTGGACCGGGTAGCGACGCACATCCTCGCCTACGAAGGTGACGACGAGAACCCCTCCAAGTGGTACTGGTTCGAGGGCAACTTCGACTCCTATGAGGAGAACAAGGTGGAGCGCCTCGGCCCCGATGCTGCCAAGCCGCACCGCGTCACGCACCGCCGCCTGACCCGCGACTAGAATCTCATCGCCTCAGGCACGAACGTAGAAAGGCCGGTCCCGTCAGGGACCGGCCTTTCTGTTCCAACGCGTCCCGGGCAGGAGGCTCTTCAGCGCCTACGGAACCCGGACCATTCCCTCTTGGGCAACGGTAGCCACATGCTGTCCGTCACGGTTGAAGATACGGCCTGTGGCGAGTCCCCGGGCACCTTGGGCGCTGGGGGATTCCTGGACGTAGAGCATCCACTCGTCAACGCGCACAGGGCGGTGCCACCACATGGCGTGATCAAGGCTGGCAACGCTCATGCCCGGCGTCATCCAGGCGAGGCCGTGCTTGCGGAGGATCGGCTCCAAAAGCGTGTAGTCGCTCGCGTAGGCCAGTGCTGCCCGGTGGAGGTTGGGGTCATCCGGGAGGGGCCCCATGGTCTTCATCCACACAGCGTTGGTCGCCACGTGATCGGCCGGCGGGGATACGTACAGTGCGGGGTCGATGTGCCGGACATCGAAGGGCCGCTCCGATGACATGTGGCGTGCCATGGGGTGATCGTAGTGGGATAAAAGTTCGGCGGTGCTGGGCAGGGAATCCGGATCCGGGATGCCTTCGGGCATCTCCGCTTGATGGTCCAAGCCGCTGTCTTCCACTTGGAAGGAAGCGATCATGGAGAGAATGGGCACACCGTCCTGGTAGGCATGGACGCGGCGGGCCGAGAAAGATCGGCCGTCGCGCAGTCTTTCCACCCCGAACGTGATCGGTTTGTTGGCGTCACCGGGACGCAGGAAGTAGCCATGCATGGAGTGCGCAGCCCTGTCAGGGTCCACGGTGAGGATGCCGGCCATCATGGATTGCGCCAACACTTGGCCCCCAAAAACACGGTGCCGTGGCTGCTTTTGGGACGGGCCCAGGAAGATGTCCTCATTGGTCCGGGCTCCATCAAAATCACCAAGGTCCAGCAGGCCGATCAGCACTTCCATGGGGTCTTCTACGGGTGCTTCCACCTCGAGGCCAGCATTCGTCTCAGTCATGGTTCGACTTTAGACGCCGCCCCGACCCCTCTCAACCGCGGACATGCCGGTAGAGTCGATGATGTGACAGACGTCTTGACCCAGTCCTTCCGCTTCGCCGATCCCCGTGACCTCGCAGACCTGCGAACGTTCGTCACCAGGGCAAAAAGCATCGACGACGGCGCCATCCGCCTCCAGGCCGCAGGCACCGTCCTGGCCGCATATGTGTGCGTGCTGAGGCCACGCATATTGGGTGAGTCCACCCCAACAATCCTTGGCTTGCGGACCATGGCCCTTGCTGAGCCGGCCCACGCAGACGTCACCGTGACGCTCGCCTCCGTTATGGACCGGTTGGCCAGGTCCGGTGCCGATGACGTGGAGCTGCCCATCCCGCCGTCGACCGTTTCCGAGTCCTGGGCGGGCGTTGGCGCGCCCCGAAGCGGCTGGGAGGCCCATGGCGCCATGCCCGACGCCGACCTCAAGGTGGCAGCCGAAGCCGGCATTGCGGAGGTGGCTGGCGTGATTCCCACAGCAGCGGGTGCCGCAGTGGTCAATAGCGCACGGGCAGCTGTTTGGGGTCGTGAACTTCCCGGCGCGGCCGGGCTGCCGGCAGGCGCCGCCTTCGCTGCCTTCGCGTTGGGTTTCCTGGGCGACGCTGAGCAGAAAGTCTTCCGCAATGGCCGCTGGTTCCGTCTGAGCGGACCCCGCGGCCATGTGCTGGTCAGGACCGGTGCAGGCCTGGGGCTCGGCTTCTAAAGACTAGGCGCCGGCTGAAGGACTGTTGATCATGGTCAGCGCAGCCCGCTCCATGTAGTCCCACAGGGTGCCTTCATGCAGCGGCGACAACTCCAAAGAGTCAACGGCCTTGCGCATGTGGAACAACCAACGGTCTTTGGCTTCGGGTGTCACCCGGAACGGCATGTGGCGCATGCGCAGCCGTGGGTGGCCGCGTTCTTCGCCGTAGGTTGTGGGTCCGCCCCAGTATTGCTCCAGGAACATCAGGAAACGGCGTTTGGCAGGTCCGAGGTCTTCCTCCGGGTACATGGGCCGGAGCAAAGGATCCGTGGCAACGCCGTCGTAGAAGACGTCGATGAGCTTGACGAACGTCTCGTGACCGCCAACTGCGGCGTAGAAGCTGTCCGTGTAAGCAGGTTGGCTGAACGGATCGTTCTGCATCAGCTGGCGTCGGGGGCCGGTCTGCGGAGTCGATGGCTGCCCACCTGCAGTGTTACTCATTGGACTTCTCCTCGGCTTTGGTGACGCGCGGTGCGCCTGCTGTGACGGTGGCAGCTGCTGCGCCGGGTTGGTCGCCGGTGTCCGGTGTTTCCAGTGGCACGTAGTCGCCCTGTGATCGGTTGCCCACGCGGAGGATTTCGCCGTTGCGCAGGTACCAGATGGCTCCGTCCTCAGCACGGACCCGCGTAATGCGCAGGCCTACCGATTCAACGGTACCAATCACTTCACTGGTGACGATGACATCGCCGATCCCGTACTGATCCTCAATGGTGATGAAGATTCCGGCGAGGAAGTCGCGGATCAGCTGCTGGGCACCGAAACCAATGGCGACACCCAGGATTCCCACGCTGGTCAAGAGTGGTGCGACATCAACGTTCATGTACTTGAGGACGTAGATGATGACGATCACCACAACAACCACGCTCACCAAGCTGGTCAACAACGTGCCAATGGTTTCGGCGCGTTGCGATCGGCGTTCGTGGTCCAGTGCGCGGATGGCCGGTTGGACCCACTTGAAATGCGGTTTTTTGAAGAAGGAACTGCCAGCGGACACTCGTCGCGTGATGCGCAGGATGATGAACCGTGCCACGACCCACACAGCCAGGCCCACGCCCAAGGTGATGAGGATGGACATCAGATCGATTTTTTCAGGTTCCAAGGTGATGGTTTCTGCAAGGGGGATGGAGGTCAAGGTGGAATAACTCCCTGTCGTCGGCCCGTGTTCGCCGGGCGCGGAACACTCTGTCCACCTACAACCCTAGCGCCGTAGCGTGACGGTATGCGCATCCTGGTCTTGGGCGGCACCGCCTTCCTGTCAGCAGAAATCGCCCGGCAGGCTGTTGCTGCCGGGCACGACGTCACCTGTTTGGCACGTGGTACTTCGGCTGGACCGCCCGACGGCGTCACGTGGGTCAGGAGCGACCGCGCCTTGGGTGCCGCAGCCTTCGCCGACCTCGAGGGACACTGGGACTCGGTGGTAGAGGTGTCCCGCGATCCGGTCCAGGCCCGTGAGGCCCTCGAAGCGTTGAGTGCAGGAACAGGGCATTGGACGTTCGTCTCCAGCTGCTCGGTCTATGCAGACCATTCCATACCTGGTGCCGATGAGAGCGCTACACTGCTCGAACCCCTGCCGGCGGGTCAGGCAGGCACCCCGGAAACTTATGGGGAGTCCAAGTCGGCGATTGAGCAGATGACGATTGCTGCCGTGGGGGAGAAGGCGCACATCGTCCGTGCCGGACTCATTGGGGGACCAGGGGACGGGACTGACAGATACGGCTACTGGCCGGCTCGATTCGCTGCGAACACTGACCCTGTCCTGGTCCCGGATATCCCGGACGCCGCCACACAGATCATTGATGTCCGGGACCTCGCGGCGTGGGTTCTACAGTCCGCTGAACAAGGGCTGGCCGGTACCTACAACGCCCTGGGAAACGTGGTGCGGTTCGAGGACTACATCGACGAGTCGCGGCGGGCTGGTGAAACCGCAGTGGGTGATCGTGCCGCTGAGGAGGTCATCCGGGCTGATGAGGACTGGCTGGTGGGCCATGGCGTGGAGTACTGGGCAGGTCCGGATTCCATGCCCCTCTGGCTGCCGGAAGGCCACGATGGCTTTCAATCGCGGACCAACCGCGCCGCACGGGAGCGTGGCATGGCCCTGCGCCCGTGGCAGGAGACCTTGGCAGCCACGCTTGATGATGAACGTCAGCGAGGCTTGGACAGGGATCGTAAAGCCGGGCTGCGCCGTGACTCTGAGCAGAGGCTCGTGGCACTGTGGCGCCGTGAACAGCGTTAGGCGGCGGCCGTCGTCGTGAGCGGTTCGTGGAGAACCGGGAAGTTGACGCTGCGGGCAATGAAGCAAACCTGGTTGGCTTCATGATGAAGCTGCGGGACCACGTCTGCGTGGGCGGGATCGGTAATGGTGACGTGCGGCCTCAACGTGACACTTTCGAACTGCCCGCTGCCGTCCCGGTTGAGCTTCATGAGGCCTTCGGCTTTGTCCTCGTAACCGGTCACCACCACACCGTGTTTGACGGCCACATGCAGGAAGGACAGCATGTGGCACTGGGAGAGTGCTGCGAGTAGCAACTGTTCCGGGTTGTAGCGGGTCCGGTCCCCATGGAAAGTGGGATCTGCTGAACCTTTTAGCGTCGGAAGGCCATTGATTTCAACGTCGTGATCCCGGGAATACGCCCGATACCCGGCAGTGCCTTCACCGAGGTTTCCGGTCCAGCGGACAGTCAGTGCGTAATGGTGTTCGTGGAGGCCCATGCGGACAGTTTAGCTTTGGGGTGCCCACTATCCGCACGGGCCTCACACGGGGCGGGGCTTAGACGTCCGCTGCCCTTGCCCGCAGGGCCCGGGCCACGCTGTCACGGTTTTCCAGCATCATCCGGCGCAGTGCTGCGCTCTCCTCGGGAAGTCCGGCCAGGAAGGCATCGGTGCGGTCCACCGTAGCTTGTGTTGTGAGCTGTGCCGGGTAGAGACCCACCACGATCTGCTGTGCCAAGGCATGGGTGCGTTCCTCGACGATTCCAGGCACTGCCTCAAAATACTTCTCCGCGAAAGGCTCCAGCAAGGCGGTGTCCGTCACGCGCATGAAGCCGGCCACCGCTGAGGCTTGCAGGGCGTTGGAGAGGTTCCCCTTGACCACGATTGAATCCCAGGCTGCTGCCTTTGCCTCCGGCGTGGGTATGGCCGCCTTGGCCAGTGCTGCCGCGTTGTGGCCGTTGGAAGTGTTGTCGCGGGAGAGTTCTTCGTCTATGCGGGCCTGATCCTTCCGTCCGCCGGCCACCAGCGCCGTGAGGAGCTCCCACCGCATGTCCTGGTCGATAGAGAGGCCCTCGAGTGTCTCCGTGCCATCCAAGAGGGCCTGAATACGGTCAAACTGCCCGCCACTGCGTGCCAGCTGGGCGAATGACTTGGCGAACTGCAGTTGGGCGTCCGAGCCCGCCGCCGCGGACGAAGCGAGGTCCCACAGTTTGTATGCGGCCGCAATCGTCGAGGCAAGCTTGTGTTCTGCCGCAACGAAGTACGTCAAGGTGGTGGCGAGCTGGCGCAGCTGGACCAGGATCACCGAGGAGTCCGTTTCCGAGGCGATGTTCGCCAGGATCAGATCAACATAGCCGCGGGCGGGGGTTTCCCCGTCACGGGCTGCATCCCATGCCGAGCCCCACACCAGAGTGCGCGGCAGGCTGGCTGCGAAGTCTTTCAGATGGGCTTTGGCGGTGGCGAGGGAGTGTTCGTCCAAGCGGACCTTGGCGTAGGCGAGGTCGTCGTCGTTGAGCAGGATCAAGTCCGGCCGGGCTTTGCCCACCAACGCGGGTACTTCTGTGCGGGGGCCGTCGACGTCGAGTTCCTCGCGATGCGTCCGCTCCAGCTTGCCGTCGTCGGAGAGTGAGTAGAAGCCGACGGCGAGTCGGTGCGGGCGGAGGGTGGGCTGTTCCTCGATGGCAGTCTGGAGGATCGCGAAGCCGGTGATGGTGCTGTCACCGGCAACTTCCAGCTCGGGCGCCAGGGTGTTCACGCCGGCAGTTTCGAGCCACAGCTTGCCCCATGCGTCCAGGTCCCTGCCGCTGGCGGCTTCGAGTTCCACCATGAGGTCGGCGAGCTCGGTGCTCTTCCAGGCATGCTTGGCGAAGTAGGTGCGCACGCCGGCCATGAACTGTTCCGGACCCACCCAGGCCACCAACTGCCGCAACACCGAGGCGCCCTTGGCGTAGGTGATGCCGTCGAAGTTCACCTCCACGTCTTCAAGGTTGTTGATTTCGGCGAAGATCGGGTGAGTCGTGGGAAGCTGGTCCTGCTTGTAGGCCCACGACTTCTCCACGGAGGCGAAAGTGGTCCAGGCCCGGTCGAATTCCGTGTTTTCCACGGCGGCCAGGTGCGACATGTATTCGGCGAAGGATTCGTTGAGCCAGAGGTCGTTCCACCAGCGCATGGTCACCAGGTCCCCGAACCACATATGCGCCAGTTCATGCAGGACCGTGATGGCGCGACGTTCAATCTGGGCGCCGGTGACTTTTCCGCGGAAGACGTAGCCTTCCAGGATGGTCACGGCACCGGCATTTTCCATGGCTCCGGCGTTGAATTCCGGGACGAACAGCTGGTCGTATTTCTCGAACGGGTACGGGAACCCGAACTGTGCCTCGAAGAATTCGAAGCCTTGGCGGGTCAGCTCGAAGATGTTGTCCGCATCGAGGTACTGCATGAGCGACTTGCGGGCAAAGACTCCCAACGGAATCACCCGGCCGTCGGAGCTGGTGACCTCGGAGCGAACTGATTGGTACGGCCCGGCGATCAAAGCTGTGACGTATGAGGACAGGCGCGGGGTGGAGGCGAAGTTCCACACGGACCGTGCGGTGCCATCGCCGGCAGCAGGAGCTTCAACGGGAACCGGGGTGGGGGAGTTGGAGATCACGTCCCAGTGCGATGGCGCAGTGACCGTGAACGTGAAGCTGGCTTTCAGGTCCGGCTGCTCGAAGACGGCGAACATGCGGCGGGAGTCGGGAACTTCGAACTGCGTATACAGGTAAACCTCGCCATCCACGGGGTCTACAAAGCGGTGCAGGCCTTCGCCGGTGTTCATGTACGGGGCATCCGCCACCACCACTAGTTCGTTGTTCGCGGCCAGGTCAGGGAGCTGGATGCGGACGCCGTCGGAGACCTCAGCCGGGTCCAGTTCCGTCCCGTTCAAAGTCACACTGTGGACTGCCGCCGTGATGGCGTCGATGAACGTCGACGAACCCTGCTCTGCAGAAAACCTAACCACCGTAGTGGAGCCGAAGGTCTCTGAACCTTGAGTCAGGTCCAGGGTGACGTGATAAGACTCGACGTTGAGCAGTTCGGCGCGTTTGGCAGCTTCGTCGCGCGTGAGGTTCAGGCCTGGCAAGTGGTGCCTCCGAAGATTTGGGATGGCCGGCCTGTCGTGGCCGGACGCTGGTGTGAAGCCATTCTTTCACTCCGCGCCGGGAAGGCAAGGAGCGGGCACCACAGTGTCGCCCTACGGAGTAGCGTTGGACTATGGCATCGTTCCGGGAAACTCTGGATTTCCGCGCACTGAGGTTTGCGGTTGCCTTTCCGCTGCTTCTTGCCGTCGGGTTTGTGGTGTGCGCCCAGATGTTGCGCAACGAGCTCCCCAATCCTGTTGCGGTGATGTGGAACGCCGACGGCGGCAGTTCTTTCGCGCCGTTCGGCGCCTATGTGGCTGGCGGCGCTGCCCTCATCATTTTCTGCGGATGGGCAGTCTTTCTTCAAGCAGTGTCAATAACCAGGCCTGTAGTCATGCGGCGCTTCATGATGGGCCTGGGCCTGACGGTAAGCCTCTTCATCACCACCGTGGTGGCGGCCGGACTAGTGGGCCAATCAGGTCTGCCGGACGCGCGCGAGTCCCATGTGGACCCCATTGTGCTGGCCATGGGCAGCGGCGCCGCCGTGGCTTTGGGCGTGGTGATGATGTTCGCGTTCAAGCCGGACCCGCGGTGGACCCGGGAGGATGACGTGGCGCTCGAAGAAGAGCTGCGGCTTCTTGAAGATCCCGATCTTGCCCGCGATACGCTCCGGCTGTGGGTGCATGCCAGGAGTTCCGTCTTCATCATGATCGTTGTCTCGGCATTGTTCCCCGCTGCACTGATAGCGGTGGCTGTCCCATGGCTTGGGGCCCTGGTTGCGGCGGCCGCGTTGGTGGGCGCAGGGTTCCTGTTCGCGAGGGTGCGGGCTGATCGTGGAGGGCTCCAGGTATTCGCCGGCGGGATCGTACGCGTCTTGACCGTACCCGCCGTCGACATCGCCGCAGCCGCCCCCGCGGAGGTCAAGGCCGCAGATTATGGCGGGTGGGGCTGGCGGCACCACGATGATGCCACCGCGATGCTGATCGGCAGCGGCCCGGCCGTCGTCGTAAGGAAACTTAACGGTGGCCGGGTGGCGCTGAGCGCCGGCACGCAGGCCTCCGCGGACAAACTTGCGGGAGTCTTGAACCGGGCGGCGCATCGTGCCCGGGGCGACGGGCCGCCCCTATAACCCCGGTAGCGGTACCCTAGGTAGCGCATCCCTCATCGTCGGGCCCGGCCGCACGCCGCACCCGCGCGCCAGAAAGAATGGACTTCCTGTGACTACACCCCGCGTCCACATTGCTACAGACCACGCCGGCATGGAACTCAGTGCCCACTTGGTCAGCCACCTCACGGCCAAGGGCTACGAAGTGGTGGATCACGGGCCCAAGGAGTACGACGCCCTGGATGACTACCCTTCTTTCTGCATCAATGCCGGCCTTGCCGTTGTTGCAGACCAGAAGGCCGGAGTGCACGCCCTTGGCATTGTGCTGGGCGGCTCGGGCAATGGCGAGCAAATTGCTGCGAATAAGGTCAACGGCGTCCGCGCTGCCCTGGCCTGGAACCTCTCCACTGCAAAGCTGGCCCGCGAACACAACGACGCCAACGTCGTAGCTGTTGGCGGACGCCAGCACACCGTCGAAGAAGCCACCGAGCTCATTGAGGCCTTCCTGCAGGAGCCCTTCAGCAACGACGAACGCCACGTTCGCCGCATCGGAAAAATCGCGGTGTACGAAACCACCGGCGAGATCGTCGAGTAGTGCCTGAGGGGCATTCGGTCCACAGGCTGGCCCGCCAATTCCAGGACGTCTTTGGGGGCCGGCGTCTGGAAGTTTCCAGCCCGCAAGGCAGGTTCACGGCGGGCGCGGAGCTCCTCACCGGGCACATCCTGGTTGACTCCACTGCCCACGGAAAGCAGCTCTTTCTCAGGTTTGACCACGATCTCTTCCTCCACGTCCACCTGGGTCTTTACGGGGCGTGGAGTTTCGGCGGCGACAGTACCTTCACGGGTGCGTCCAGCATCGGCGCCCCGCGGCGCATCGGTGAACGGGAAAGCGCCTCTGTGGCGGATGACGATGCGTACGACGGCCCGCCCCCGCCGGTAGGCGCAGTGCGCGTCCGCCTGGTCTCTGACCACGGTTGGGCCGATCTCCGGGGCGCCACCACGTGTGCAGCCATCACCGCTGCTGAGGCTGCGGCCGTGCTGGCGCGCCTGGGCCCGGATCCGCTGCATAACCGGCCCGGAGACCGTGATGAGTTCATTCGACGCCTGCGTCGGCGTAAGACGGCAGTCGCGCTGCTGATGATGGACCAGTCGGTGCTGGCCGGGGTGGGGAACATCTACCGGGCCGAAGTCTTGTTCCGGCAGGCTGTGGACCCGTGGACGCCGGGAAGCGGCATTGATGCCGAAACGGCTGGTCGGCTCTGGGATGACACCGTGGTCACCATGTCGGACGGCGTCCGTGATGGACGGATTGTTACGACGCCGTCCACGCTGTGGACCGGCGGTGGCGTGATGGCGCCCGACGCCGACGCCCACTTTGTCTATAAGCGCCAGGGCCTGCCCTGCCGCGCCTGCGGGACGCTGGTGGGGGTAACTGAAATTGGCGCCCGCAAACTCTACTGGTGTCCCGGCTGCCAGGTTTAGGAAAGTTCCTGGTCAACAAAAAAGGGCCCCGATCCGTGGATCGGGGCCCTTTTGTATGGAGGGGACGACGGGAATCGAACCCGCGTAATCAGTTTGGAAGACTGAGGCTTTACCATTAAGCTACGTCCCCAGGACGGATATCCTTGTTTTGGACATCTTCCCGGTGGCTGTTCAAGCCGGGTACAACTAAACCTAATTCCGGCCGCAGTGTCAAATGTGCATTCTTGGCCCGCTTGCCCGTAGACTGTCCTGTGCCTTCGGGGTGTAGCTCAGCTTGGCTAGAGCACCTGCTTTGGGAGCAGGAAGTCGCAGGTTCAAATCCTGTCACCCCGACTCTGTGTTTGTGTCTGTTCAGGGGCACAACAGAAACCCATACCCACGAAATCAGGAGTACTTAGACTGTGAAGAGCGCTGTCGAGAACCTCACCGCAACGCGGGTCAAGCTCAACGTTGAGGTTCCCTATGAGGAACTTAAGCCGAGCATCGATGCCGCGTACAAGACCGTTGCTTCGCAGATCCAGGTTCCCGGATTCCGCAAGGGCAAAGTTCCCTCCAAGCTGATCGACCAGCGCGTTGGCCGCGGCTACGTTCTGGAGACCGCCATCAACGATGGCCTCAATGGCTGGTACCAGGCCGCGGTCCAGGAAACCGGTGTTCGGCCCCTGAGCCGTCCCGAAGTTGAAATCACCGAGGTTCCGGATCCGTCCGCAACCGATGGCGAGCTCAAGTTCCAGGTAGAGATCGATGTCCGCCCCGAGATCGAGCTGCCGGACTACGCCGGCATCAAGGTTGAGGTTGCTGCTGCGGAGTCTTCCGAAGCTGATGTCGACAAGGCGCTGGACGAACTTCGCGGCCGCTTCGGCACGCTGAAGTCCGTTGAGCGTCCTGCCAAGAACGACGACTTCCTGACCATCGACATCACCGCCACAATTGACGGCGAAGACATCGATTCCGCTTCCGGCCTTTCGTACCAGGTTGGTGCCGGCACCATGCTCGAAGGCCTTGACGAAGCCGTGACCGGCCTGTCGGCCGACGAGGAAGCAATCTTCGAGACCACGCTGGTTGGCGGCGACCACGCCGGCGAGGCCGCTCAGGTGAAGGTTGTTGTCAAGGCCGTCAAGGAGCGCGAGCTCCCCGAGGCAAACGACGACTTTGCGCAGCTTGCCTCCGAGTTCGACACCCTCGCTGAACTTCGTGAGGACCTCGCCAAGCAGGCTGCTGATTCCAAGGTAGTGGAGCAGGGCGTTGAAGCTCGCGACAAGGTTCTTGACAAGCTCGTTGAGCTGGTTGAGGTTCCTGTTCCCGACTCCGTGGTTGAAGAGCAGATCGAGGCTCACTTCAACCCGGAAAACGCACACGGCGAAGGTGACCATGACACCGAGGAGCACCGCGCCGAAGTCAAGGCCAACACCGAGCGCGCCTTCCAGAACGAGATCATCCTCGACGCCATCGCGGACAAGGAAGAAGTGGACGTCAGCCAGAATGAGCTGATCGACTACATCGTCACCACCGCAAGCCAGTACGGCATGGACCCCAACCAGTTCGCCCAGATCATCGATCAAAGCGGCCAGGTTCCCATGATGGTTTCCGAGGTCCGCCGTCGCAAGGCCCTGGCAGTTGTGCTGGGCCAGGCAGAGGTAGTGGACTCCGAAGGCAACAAGGTTGACCTCACCGACTTCGTCCGCCCTGCAGGCGAAGCAGCAGCCGAAGAGGACGCAGCAGTTGAAGCAACCGAAGAAGCTGAGGTTTCCGCAAGCGATGACCCCGCAGCAGTGAAGTTCTAGTCAACGACTCCTACCGGCCCCGGATCACATGATCCGGGGCCGGTTTGCTTTAAGGCTGAACAGCGGTCCTGATCGCCGACGTGCGCCGTCAGCGAACAGTGCGATTTCAGCGAACAAATCGCCCGTGAAAACGGTTAGTGTCCAAGTAGTGAAGTTCAGTGAGGTCACTGGCACCAGCGAGAGGTAAGTACTTATGTCACAGCAATCAGAGGCTCCCCGGATGGCAACTGTCGATCCCGCAGCCCAGGACAACTACATCTACAACCGCCTGCTGAAAGAGCGCATCATCTGGCTCGGCTCTGAAGTCCGTGACGAGAATGCCAATGCCATCTGCTCTCAGCTCCTCCTCCTCTCGGCTGAAGACCCTGAGAAGGACATCTACCTGTACATCAACTCCCCGGGTGGTTCCGTGACCGCCGGCATGGCGATCTACGACACCATGCAGTTCATCCCGAACGACGTCGTCACCGTGGCAACGGGTCTGGCCGCCTCCATGGGCCAGTTCCTCCTGTCCTCCGGAACCAAGGGCAAGCGTTACGCGACGCCCAATGCCCGCATCCTGATGCACCAGCCCTCGGGTGGCATCGGCGGTACCGCCTCGGACATCAAGATCCAGGCAGAACTGATCTTGCACATGAAGAAGGTCATGGCTGAGCTCACGGCAGAACAGACCGGGCAGTCCGTGGAGACCATCCTCAAGGACAACGACCGCGACAAGTGGTTCACCGCGACTGAGGCATTGGAGTACGGCTTCTTCGACAAGATCTCGGCGCATGCCGGTTCTGTTGCCGGTGGCGGCGGAACGGCCAACCAGTCGAACTCCGAAAACTAACCGGCACAAGAACCACTGAAACCCCAGGAGTAAAGAACATGAACTACAACTTCGGATGGTCTGCCGGTAATCTCCCGTCCAGCCGTTACGTCCTGCCCCAGTTCGAGGAGCGCACGCCTTACGGCTTCAAGCGCCAGGACCCGTACACCAAGCTGTTCGAGGACCGCATCATCTTCCTCGGTGTACAGGTGGACGACGCTTCCGCTGACGACATCATGGCCCAGCTGCTGGTCCTTGAGTCGACTGATCCGGACCGCGACATCACCCTGTACATCAACTCGCCGGGTGGCTCCTTCACGGCAATGACGGCCATCTACGACACCATGCAGTACATTCGTCCGGAGATCCAGACGGTGTGCTTGGGTCAGGCAGCCAGCGCGGCCGCAGTCCTCCTTGCCGCCGGCACGCCCGGTAAGCGTCTGGCACTGCCGAACGCCCGCGTTTTGATCCACCAGCCGGCGCTTTCCGGCGGTCAAGGTGGACAGGCGTCCGACCTCGAGATCCAGGCGGCGGAAGTCATGCGCATGCGCACCTGGCTTGAAGATACATTGGCACACCACTCGGGCCGTACGTCCGAACAGGTCAACAATGACATCGAGCGAGACAAGATTCTTACCGCTGCGGATGCCCTGAACTACGGTCTCATTGACCAGGTTCTGGACTCCCGGAAGATCAAGCCCCAGGCAATCACCCGGTAGCACACGGATTTGGACGCCGGTGCGGTTCACGAAATATGGACCGCACCGGCGTTCTGTTTCCACCCAAGCAGCCCATTGTGACCTAGAGTGGATCTTGTCACGGTGGTGCCAGCCGCGGCGCAGCCGCACACTTGAGTACGGCGCGGAGCCGCATCACCCGCATGCAACGAAGGGATTCACACATGGCTCGGATTGGCGAGAGCACGGATCTGCTGAAGTGTTCTTTCTGCGGAAAGAGCCAAAAGCAGGTACGGAAGCTGATTGCCGGGCCCGGTGTATACATCTGCGATGAGTGCATCGAGCTTTGCAACGAGATCATCGAGGAAGAGCTCGCGGAAGTTTCCGATCTCGGCAGTTTTGAACTGCCCAAACCTCGTGAGATCTTCGACTTCCTGCAGGAATATGTGATCGGCCAAGAGCCGGCCAAGCGTTCCCTTGCGGTAGCTGTCTATAACCATTACAAGCGCATTCAGGCCGGTCACGCTCCCAAGGCCGGCAGCCTCGGTGAGGGATCCCATCACGAGGATGTGGAGATCGCCAAGTCCAACATCCTTCTGATCGGCCCTACAGGCTGCGGAAAGACCTACCTCGCCCAGACTCTCGCCCGTCGGCTCAACGTGCCGTTCGCCGTGGCCGACGCCACTGCCCTGACGGAAGCAGGCTATGTTGGCGAGGACGTAGAGAACATCCTCCTCAAGCTCATCCAAGCCGCTGACTATGATGTCAAGAAGGCCGAGCAAGGCATCATCTACATCGACGAGATCGACAAAATCTCCCGTAAGAGCGAGAACCCGTCCATCACCCGCGATGTATCCGGCGAAGGCGTGCAGCAGGCTCTGCTCAAGATCCTTGAAGGCACTGTGGCCTCTGTTCCACCCCAGGGTGGAAGGAAGCACCCGCATCAGGAATTCATTCAGATCGATACCACCAATGTCCTGTTCATTGTGGCCGGAGCCTTCGCGGGACTGGAAGACATCATTGGTTCGCGTTCCGGCCGCAAAGGCATCGGATTCGGTGCGCCGCTCAACGAAGCCCGGGACAACGTGGATACTTACGGCGAAGTTATGCCTGAGGACTTGCTCAAGTTCGGGTTGATTCCGGAATTCATCGGCAGGCTCCCGGTCATCACTACGGTCTCCAGCCTGGACCGGCCGGCATTGATTCAGATCCTGTCCACGCCAAAGAACGCCTTGGTGAAGCAATACCAGAAGATGTTCCAACTTGATGGCGTGGAGTTGCAGTTTGACGACGACGCCCTGGATGCCATAGCGGACCAGGCTCTTGAACGTGGCACGGGCGCACGTGGCCTGCGGGCCATCATGGAAGATGTATTGCTCCCCGTCATGTTCGATCTTCCCAGCAGAGACGACATCGCAACCGTGGTGATCACGGCCGACGTCGTTGCCAAGACAGCACAGCCCACCATGATTGCCCACGACGTAGTGGCAAAGCGGCGGAATAAGTCCGCCTAGACTGCCGTTGGAAAAAGGGAGCGGCTTGGTTGCGAGCTGCCTTTAAAGCCACGTTTCCACTCTTCCGAGGAGTTCTCTGTGTCCGAACAGCTTGTGTCTGAAGTGACCGCGTCCCACAAAACCGTCAACAAGGCAGATTTCTGGTTCGATCCCGTCTGCCCCTTCGCGTGGATTACCTCGCGTTGGATCGGTGAAGTGGAGCAGGTGCGGGGCATCGAGACCGAATGGCACGTCATGAGCCTTTCCGTGCTGAACGAAGGCCGCGATCTACCTGCCGACTACAGGGCCATGATGGACGACAGCTGGGGGCCCGTTCGTGTGATCATCGCAGCGCAGGAGCTCCACGGCAGCAGTTACGTCAAGCCCCTCTACGATGCCATGGGTGAACAGATCCACCATGAGGGCAACAAGGACCGCGCATCCGTGATTCAGAAAGCCCTGGCGGACACCGGGCTTCCCGCGGACCTGGCACGTTTTGCCACTTCCGATGAATATGATTCCAAGCTGCGCGCCAGCCACGAGGCCGGAATTTCATTGGTCGGCCAGGATGTAGGAACTCCCGTGGTATCCGTCAACGGCACGGCGTTCTTTGGTCCGGTGCTCACCCGCATTCCGCGTGGCGAGGAAGCCGGGAAGATCTGGGATGCAACCGTGACTCTGGCCGGCTACCCGCACTTCTTCGAGTTGAAGCGCAGCCGCACTGAAAGCCCTGAATTCAACTAACGGCTTGTTGCCCTCCAGAGGACATGACCGGCCTACTTGAGGAACCGTGACGTACGCCGGTCGGCGAGGATCTTCCCGTTGGTCTGGCAGGTGGCGCAATACTGAAGCGAGGTGTCCGCGAAGGACACCTCGCGGACGGTATCCCCGCACACCGGGCAGGGCTGACCGGTTCTGGCATGGACCCGGAAGTTGCTGCGCTTGGTGTCTTTAAGCTCGTTGGAAGGTTTGCCGGCTGCTGCGTTGACGGCGCCGACCAGAACCTCCTGCATGGATTCATAGAGGCGGGCCACCGTTGCCTGGTCGAGGGACTTGGCGGTGGCGAACGGGGAAATCCTGGCGGCGTGGAGAATTTCGTCGCTGTAGGCGTTGCCAATCCCTGCGATCACGCTCTGGCTGCGCAGCAGGCCTTTGATCTGTTGCGAGCTGGAGCCCACGATGCCGGCCAGTGCGTCCAGGTCAAAATCGGGGCTCAGGGGCTCCGGTCCCAGCGTGGCTATTCCAGGAACGTCCTGAGGATCCTTCACCACGTAGATGGCCAGGCTCTTCTTGGTTCCTGCTTCGGTCAGATCCACCCCGATGTGGGCATCGTCGGCAGGGCGGTGGAGCAAGAGCCGTGCCGAGATGTTGCTTTTGCCCATGCGCAGCCCTGCAGATGACGGGTGTTCGGTGTACCTGACCCAGCCGGCTTTTGCCAAGTGGAAAATAAAGAACAGTCCATCGGCGTCCAGGCATACGAACTTGCCGATGCGGTGCGCACCAAGAATGGTCCGGCCTTCGAGTGCAGTGAAAGGGGGATCGGCCGTCTTGAGTGCAGAGAAGGAGTTGATGCGGACCTCGGTCAGCACGGCTCCATGGAGTTGGGTGTCCAAGTACATGCACAGGCCGTGCACTTCGGGGAGTTCCGGCATGGTCAATACTCTGCCACAGCTGGCCTTCCAGCGGCACACAAACTACAGGTTTGTAGTTCTCGCGAAAGCCTTGTGCATCAACCCCAACGGGACAACAATGGTTCTTACCCACTTCGAAAGAAGAGGGACACGGAAACCAAAGATTCAGTGATTGCGACCGACGCAGCCTTTGGCAAAGTTGGAAGCAACCTACCAGTGATGAGGTAGGAAGACCTGAAATTCCAAGGATTCCGCCAGACTGTCAAGTCATCACCAGACAGCCGAAAAGTCGAAGCCCCACCAACGGCAAAACGCTGATGGGGCTTCCCCTTTGCCCAAAATCTCCTGACGGAACGGGCAGTCGGCTACCTACTGGGACGCGGGCTGCTCCTCGACAGGTGCCAGGACAACATCGCTGACTGTCAGTTCGCCTTCGCCGGACTGAAGAGTGATCTCCTGTGCGTTCGCGGCTGCCTTCAAGTCACCCAGGCCGGCCTTCAACTGGGCTACCAGCACTTCCGAAGCGGTAATGGATGCCGAAAGCACCTCGGTGCGCTGCTTGACCTTGGCCTCGGACTTTGCCTTGCGGATACCGCTGAGTGCTACGCCCACGGTGCCGAGCATGGTGGTGTCACCATCGGTGATCTCCAAGGCTGCCGGCCACTGTGCGCGGTGAACTGATCCGGTGCGCCACCAGCCCCAGACCTCTTCGGTGGCGAAGGGCAGGAACGGTGCGAACAGGCGCAGCAGGGAGTCAAGCGTTGTGGCCAAGGCGGCCAGGACGGATGCCTGCTCGGTGTCGCCAGCGGCACCGTAGGCACGGTCCTTGATGAGCTCCACGTAGTCGTCCGTGAACTGCCAGAAGAAGGACTCGGTGATCTGGAGTGCACGGGAGTAGTCGTAGTTCTCGAATGCCTTGGTGGATTGGGCAACGACGTCGGACAGTTGAGCGAGCAGCGCACGGTCCAACGGGTTGGTCAGCACGGAGAGGTCGCTGGACACCACCGAGTTCTCAGTAGCACCGAGGTTCAGCACGAACTTCGAAGCGTTCAGCAGCTTGATGGCCAAGCGGCGGCCGATCTTCATCTGGGCAATCTCGTAGGCCGTGTCCGCACCGAGCTTCGCTGATGCTGCCCAATAGCGGACGGCATCCGAACCGTACTCATTCAGCACATCCGTGGGCACCACAACATTGCCCTTGGACTTGGACATCTTCTTGCGGTCCGGGTCGAGGATCCAGCCGGAGATGGCCGCGTGCTTCCACGGGGCGCTCTTCTGCAGCGCATCCGCGCGTACGGCCGAGGAGAACAGCCAGGTGCGGATGATGTCGTGCCCCTGTGGGCGGAGGTCGAAGGGGTAGACCTTGGAGAACAGGTCCTCGTCGCGGCTCCAGCCACCCACAATCTGCGGGGTCAGGGAGGACGTTGCCCAGGTATCCAGCACGTCGGCGTCGCCTGTGAAGCCGTTGGGCTGATCGCGCTGTGATTCCTCAAAACCAGGTGCGGCATCAGCGGCAGGGTCCACGGGGAGCATCTGGTCCGAAGGCAGGATGGGGTTGTCGTAGTCCGGGTTCCCTTGGGAATCCAGCGGGTACCAGACGGGAATGGGCACGCCGAAGAAGCGCTGGCGGGATACGAGCCAGTCACCGTTGAGGCCCGCGATCCAGTTCTCGTAGCGGGAACGCATGAAGGCTGGGTGGAAAGTGATTTCCTGGCCTCGGCCTATGAGGCGTTCACGGCGTTCCTCATCGCGGCCACCGTTGCGGATGTACCACTGACGGGACGTGACAACTTCGAGGGGCTTGTCGCCCTTTTCGAAGAAGTTCACCGGGTGGGTGATCTTCTTCGGTTCGCCGTCCAGCAGCTCGGCTGCCTTGAGGAGTTCAACAACGGCTTCTTTGGCGGAGAAAGCAGTCTTGCCGGCGATCGCTGCGTAGGCGTCCTTGCCAGCCTCGGTGGTGATCCATTCAGGGGTGTCGGCAATGATGCGGCCATCGCGGCCCATGATGGCGCGGGTAGGCAGCTGGAGTTCACGCCACCAGGTGACGTCGGTCAGGTCGCCGAAGGTACAGACCATGGCGATACCCGAGCCCTTGTCCGCCTTGGCGAGCGGGTGGGCCTTGACCTTGAGCTCCACATCGAACAGGGGGGACGTGACGGTCTTGCCGAACAGCGGCTGGTACCGCTCGTCGTCGGGGTTTGCCACCAGAGCCGCGCACGCCGCGAGTAGTTCCGGGCGCGTGGTTTCGATGAAGATCTTTTCGCCGTCTTCGGTGAAGAACGGGTAGCGGTAGTAGGCGCCGGCAACTTCGCGGTCCTCAAGTTCGGCCTGTGCCACCGCGGTGCGGAATGTCACGTCCCACAGTGTGGGGGCTTCGGCCATGTACGCGTCACCGGCAGAGAGGTTCGCCAGGAAGGCACGCTGGGACACCGCACGGGAAGTGTTGTCAATGGTGCGGTACGTGAGGTCCCAGTCCACCGAAAGGCCGAGCGTCTGGAACAGGTTCTCGAAGACTTTCTCGTCCTCAACGGCGAGTTCTTCACACAGTTCGATGAAGTTCTGGCGCGAAACGACGTCGAAATCGCGTTGGTTCTTGGCCGGCTGTGCCGGGGGCGTGTAGTCGGCCTTGTAGGGGATGGCGGGATCGCAACGCACACCGTAGTAGTTCTGGACTCGGCGCTCGGTGGGCAGTCCGTTGTCGTCCCAACCCATGGGGTAGAAGACGTTCTTGCCGGTCATGCGCATGTAGCGGGCCTGGACGTCAGTCTGGGTGAAGGAGAACATGTGGCCCACGTGGAGCGAGCCGGACGCCGTGGGCGGGGGAGTGTCGATCGAGTAGACCTGCTCCCGGGTGGTGTCCGGGTTGAACTTGTAGGTTCCTTCTTCGAGCCAGCGCTGCGTCAAGGCAGCCTCAAGGCCTTCAAGGGCCGGCTTGTCGGGAACGTTGATGGGGGCGGTGGCGGGCGTGTCTGTACCCTGCGTTGATTCAGCCATGGGTCAATTGTTTCATGGCCTGGCGTTACAGCCCGCCCGTCAAGGGAGCCCACGCCCCGGATAAGGTTGTTCCATGACTTTGCCAGCGCACAGCACGCCTTCCGGACAGAACCCAAGGAACAACAAGACGGCGGTGGTCACCGGTGCCAGCACCGGCATTGGCGAGGCCACAGTGAAGGCGCTCGTATCCGCCGGATGGAAGGTCTTCGCCGTGGCGCGCCGGGCGGACAGGCTCGACGCCTTGAGCGCGGGCACTGGCGCCGTGCCGTTTCCCGCCGACATCACCAACGACGACGACGTCGCCGCCTTGCTCGCGGCCGTCACCGAGGCCGGAGGTGCTGACACCCTCATCAACATCGCCGGCGGCGCACGCGGCGCTGACACCATCGCCAACGCTGACACCGAAGATTGGGATTGGATGTATCAGGTCAATGTCCTGGGCACCATGAAGATCACCCGGGCCTTCCTGCCCATGCTGCGGGAACACGGCGAAGGAACAGTCCTGAACCTCACATCCACCGCAGGGCTGTCCGCCTACGAGGGCGGCGCGGGCTACAACGCCGCCAAGTTCGCCCAGCACGCCATGACCAACGCCCTGCGCCTTGAAGAGGTGGGCAACAACGTCCGGGTCATCGAGGTGGCTCCAGGGCTGGTACAGACCGAAGAGTTCGCGCTGAACCGCCTCGGCGACAAAGACGCAGCGGCCAAGGTCTACGCCGGGGTCGAGAAGCCCCTGACCGCTGATGACGTGGCAGATGTGGTCAACTACGCCGTCTCACTTCCTCACCACATCAACCTCGACCAGATCGTGGTCCGCCCGGTGGCGCAGGCCGCCAACCATAAGCTGGTCCGCAAAGAAGGCTAAAGACGTTGCCAAGCCGCTGTGACGTCGCTGGCCCACGACGGTTTAGCGGCTTGGCGACGAGCTAATCGGCCGGAATGATCAGCCGGGCCATGATGGCTGCGTGATCGCTCCCGGGAACCTGGTGGACGGAGTAGTCGCTGCTGCTGATTCCGGGCGAGGTGACCATATGGTCGATCACGATGCCCGGAAGCGGTAACCCTTCCATGGGCCATGTGGGAGAAAGCCGTCCCCCGGAGGCTGTTCCGACGTCCACTAGCTTCGTGCCTCCCTGTTGACCTGCCAGGGTTCCTTGCCGACCCTGTGCAGTATCCAGCATGGCCCGGAACTCGGAGTGATCGTACGTGGCGTTGTAGTCGCCCATCAGCAACTGACGTCCTGGGCGGGATGCTTGGCGGGCCACTTTGTCCAAGTCGCTTCGCCACTGACCGATTCGCTCATCAACGGGCGGAAGGGCGTGGACATTGGTGAGGTTCAAGGTGGCCGTTGTACCAGCCCCCGCATCCGTGACCAGTACCCGCGTGACGTCCATCCGGAACGGGGTATCAGGCAAAAGTCCCATGGCCTCGAGTGGAAACACCGAATACACGGCCCCACCGGAGGCGTCCTCACTGGGCTCACTGAGCCGGTTGGGCAGCAGTTGATCCAAGCCCTCGGACTGCAGGCGGTCCTCAAGTCCCTGAGTCTGTTCCTGGATAGCCAGCAGTTGAATGCCGTTCTCACGGACAAGCCGCACGATGCTCGCGGCATCCGCTTCCCCGTATTCAGAGTTCAGGCTCATCACTTCCACCGGGACGGATACAGTGCCTGCAGGCAATGCTTCCGGCTTTCCAGCGTCCAATGGGAACAGCCACAACAGCTGGACTGCCAACAGCGCCGTCGTCGTGAAGATGACCCAAAGCCTGCGCCCCACCACAGCAAGCGCCACGGCAAACGCTGCCGGAAGCACCATCCAAGGTGTGAAGGACAGCAATTGCACCACGATGAGGGGCCATTCCACAGGGATTGCCCGGAACATTGATACCCCCGCCACCGGCAGCGCCATCATGAGGGCCAGCACGGACCATGCCACCGAAGGCTGGCGTCGAGCCGGTCTGGTTGCTGGAGGGGCGGGGGATGGGTGCGTCATGGCCTCGAGTCTATGCACCGCCACACGTACCGCACTCCATCTACGGGATGAACCTCGGGTAGAGCAGTTGCCCCACTGACGCTAGACTTGAAGGACCAGCTTTGACCCGGCCATCACCGGTGAGCTTCC
The DNA here is from genome assembly GCF_006964045.1 of Arthrobacter sp. TS-15. Taxonomy (NCBI): domain Bacteria; kingdom Bacillati; phylum Actinomycetota; class Actinomycetes; order Micrococcales; family Micrococcaceae; genus Arthrobacter; species Arthrobacter sp. TS-15. The sequence goes on from NZ_SDXQ01000036.1 coordinate 54,047, forward strand.
GGAAGAACAGCACTGACCATCAACACGGTGGAATGCGCCCAGTAGAACCGGGCGGGTAAGCCCGTCACAGCAGTAATGAGAGGCCGGAAAATTCTTTCCGGTAAGTGAGGTGGTACCGCGGTACCTGCGCAGCCGACAGGCAGCACAGACGCCGTCCTCGCATCCTGACAGTCAACCAGCTATCACAGGATATGAGATGACCCACTACCCCAAGGCCTCAGCGTCTTCGCCCGGCACGCACGGCGTGTCCGCTTCCGTGAAATTCCCGGAAATCGAAGAGCGCATCCTCAAATACTGGGACGAAGACGGCACCTTCCAGGCCAGCATCGACCAACGCGATGCGGGCAAGGACGGCAGCAACGAGTTCGTCTTCTACGATGGCCCTCCCTTCGCCAACGGCCTTCCGCACTACGGCCACCTCCTCACCGGCTACGCCAAGGACCTCGTAGGCCGCTACCAGACCCAGCGCGGCAAGCGGGTTGAGCGACGCTTCGGCTGGGACACTCACGGACTTCCGGCAGAGCTCGAAGCCATGAAGCAGCTGGGCATGACGGACAAGACCCAGATCGAAGCCATGGGCATCGACAAATTCAACGACGCCTGCCGCGCCTCCGTGATGAAGTACGCCAACGAGTGGAAGGCCTACGTCACCCGCCAGGCCCGTTGGGTGGACTTCGAGAACGACTACAAGACCCTCAACGTGGAGTACATGGAGTCCGTGCTCTGGGCCTTCAAGCGACTGCACGAGAAGGGCCTGACCTACAACGGCTACCGCGTACTGCCGTATTGCTGGAAGGACGAGACCCCTCTGTCCAACCACGAACTCCGCATGGACGACGACGTCTACAAGAACCGCCAGGACCAGACGGTAACCGTGACGTTCCCCATTAAGGCGGGGGAGTCGGAGCTTTCCAAGGCCCTCGAAGGCGTGCAGGCGCTCGCATGGACCACCACGCCCTGGACATTGCCCACCAACCTGGCGCTCGCCGTCGGGCCTGACATCTCTTACGCTGTCCTGCCCGCAGGACCCAACGGCGTCAAGGCTGCTTCCGCTGAGGCACCGGTCACGGGCAGCTTCCTGCTCGCGGCTGACCTGCTGGGGTCCTACGCCAAGGATTTGGGGTACGACGACGCCGCTGCCGCAACTGCCGCTGTGGTGTCCACCCACACGGGTGCCGAGCTGGCTGGCTTGGAGTACGAACCGCTCTGGAACGACTTCGCTGATGCTGAAAAGTACGGCACGCAGAATGCCTGGCGCTTCCTGGTGGCCGACTACGTCACCACCACCGACGGTACGGGCATTGTTCACCAGGCTCCGGCCTATGGCGAGGATGACCAGAAGGTCTGTGAAGAGGCAGGGATCCCCGTGGTCCTGTCCGTGGACGAGGGCGCCAAGTTCCTGCCGTTGTTCGCCAATGGCGAGCTTGCTTCGATCGTCGGTCTTCAGGTTTTCGATGCCAACAAGCCCATCACCCAGGTGCTCCGCGCCGATGGCCGCTTGGTCCGCCAGGCCAGCTACGAGCACAGCTACCCGCACTGCTGGCGCTGCCGGAACCCGCTGATCTACCGTGCTGTGTCCTCCTGGTACGTGGAGGTCACCAAGTTCAAGGACCGCATGTCCGAGCTGAACCAGGAGATCAACTGGATCCCCGGCAACGTCAAGGACGGCCAGTTCGGTAAGTGGTTGGACAACGCCCGCGACTGGTCCATCAGCCGTAACCGCTACTGGGGTTCGCCCATCCCGGTGTGGCAGTCGGACGACCCCGAGTACCCGCGCACGGACGTTTACGGTTCGCTGGCCGAGATGGAAGCCGACTTCGGCCGTCTGCCCGTCAACAACGAAGGACAGGTGGACCTGCACCGCCCGTTCATCGATGAGCTGACGCGTCCCAACCCGGACGACCCCACCGGCAAATCCACCATGCGCCGTGTGGAAGACGTTCTTGACGTTTGGTTCGACTCCGGGTCCATGCCGTACGGCCAGGTGCACTACCCGTTCCAGAACGAGGAATGGTTCAACACCCATAACCCGGCCGACTTCATCGTGGAGTACATCGGACAGACACGCGGCTGGTTCTACATGCTCCACATCCTGTCCACTGCATTGTTCGACAGGCCGGCGTTCCGCAACGTGATCAGCCACGGCATCGTGCTGGGCTCCGACGGGCAGAAGATGTCCAAGAGCCTGCGCAACTACCCGGACGTATCTGAGGTCCTGGATCGCGATGGTTCCGACGCCATGCGCTGGTTCCTTATGTCCAGCCCCATCCTGCGCGGCGGCAACTTGGTGGTCACCGAGCAAGGCATCCGCGACGGTGTGCGCCAGGTCATCCTGCCGCTGTGGAACGTGTACAGCTTCTTCACGCTGTACACCAACGCTGCAAACGGTGGTTCCGGCTACGAAGCCAAGCTCCGCTATGACGGCTACGCCGACACACTGGATCAGTACCTTCTGGCCAACACCGGGGACTTGGTCCGCAACATCACTACCAGCCTGGACGCGTACGACATCTCCGGTGCCTGCGATGAACTGCGTAGCTACCTGGACATGCTCACCAACTGGTACGTCCGCCGCAGCCGCCAGCGGTTCTTCGATGAGAACGTTGACGCTTTCGACGCCCTGTACACGGCTCTTGAAGCGGTGTGCCGTGTCTCTGCTTCCTTGCTGCCGCTTGTATCGGAAGAGATGTGGCGCGGACTGACGGGTGGTCGTTCAGTCCACCTGGCGGACTGGCCCGAGGCTACGCTGTTCCCGTCCAACCCTGAACTGGTTGAGGCGATGGACCGGGTCCAGCAGATCTGCTCCACCGGCTCCAGCCTGCGCAAGGCAGCGAACCTGCGTGTTCGCCTGCCGTTGCAGGAACTGACTGTGGTGGCACCCGGTGCAGATGCGCTGGAAGGCTTTGCCGCCGTCGTCGCCGATGAACTGAACCTCCGTTCGGTCCGTTTGCTCGACGCCGCTACTGCGTCACCGGAGGAGTTCGGGATTGAGCAGAAGCTCGTGGTCAACGCCCGGGCCGCTGGTCCGCGCCTCGGAAAGAACGTGCAGCAGGCCATCAAGGGATCCAAGTCCGGCGACTGGTCTGTCAGTGACGCCGGGGTGGTGGTGGCTGGTGGACTGGAGCTCGAGCCGCAGGAATACACGCTGGAAACCGTGGTGGCAGAAGCGGCCGACGGCGGTGCTGCCGCCAAGAAGGCAGTCGCGGTGCTGCCCGGCGGCGGCTTCGTGGTCCTGAACACCGAGGTCACTGCTGAACTTGCAGCCGAGGGGCTGGCCCGTGACATGGTCCGCGCCATCCAGCAGGCCCGCAAGGACGCCGGGCTCAACGTGAGCGACCGCATCCGCACTTCCGTGGAGGCCGGGCAGGACGTGGTGGATGCCTTGGAAGCCAACTCGGAGCTCGTCAAGACCGAAACGTTGACGTTGGAACTGGAAGTCCTGTTGGCCAGTGTCGACGAACCGCAGGTCACGGTCGCAAAGGCAGGTGCCTGATCCATGTCTGACGAATTCTCGGTTGAAAGCGTCTATGCAGAACTTCTGGGCCGTGCCCCGGAAAACAAGATGGAACCGCGCCTTGCTCCCTTGTTCCGTGCCATGGACGTGCTGGGGGAGCCGAACAAGGCTTACCCGATCATCCACATCACGGGCACCAACGGCAAGACGTCCACGGCCCGCATGATAGAAGCTGGACTTCGTGCCCACGGGCTGAGTACCGGCCGCTACACCAGCCCGCACCTGTCCAAAGTGACTGAGCGCATCAGCATTGACGGTGAGCCGGTGCCGGATGCGACCTTCGTGCGTATCTGGGACGAGATCCGTCCTTACCTGGAAATCGTGGATAGCGAACTGGTTGCCGATAACCAGCCGAGGCTGACCTACTTCGAATGCCTAACCATCCTGGGCTTCGCGGTGTTCGCCGACCAGCCTGTTGATGTTGCCGTCATGGAAGTTGGCCTTGGGGGCATCACCGATGCCACGAACGTCGGCGACGGCCAAGTCTCAGTGATCACGCCGATCTCCTTGGACCACACGGATCTTTTGGGTGACACCACTGAGGACATCGCCTACGAGAAGTCCGGCATCATCAAGCCGGGCGGCTTCCTGGTGAGCGCCGCTCAGCCGGTGGACGCTGCGCAGGTCCTGTTGGAGAAAGCCCGGGAAGTGGATGTGCCGTTCCGCTTCGAGGGCGTTGAATTCGGGGTGGAGTCCCGTAGCGTTGCAGTGGGGGGCCAGGTCCTGACTATTCAGGGCCTTGCAGGACGTTACGAAGACCTGCTGCTGCCACTGCACGGCGCCCACCAGGCTGAGAACGCGGCTGTGGCCGTTGCGGCTTTGGAAGCATTCTTTGGCGGAGGAGAGAAAGAACTCGACGCCGATGTACTCAAGGAAGCCTTTGGCACCGTGACGTCACCTGGCCGGCTCGAAGTAGTGCGCACTGCGCCCACCGTCGTGGTGGACGCTGCGCACAACCCTGACGGAATCCGCGTCTCCTCCGAAGCAATCCAGGAGGCCTTCAGCTTCAGCAAGCTGGTGGTTGTAGTTGGCGTTCTGCGGGAAAAGGATGCCGAGGAGATCCTCAAGACCCTCAAGGAGTCCCTCGGCGGACTGGCCGAGGAATTCTGCTTCACCCAATCCAACTCGGCCCGCGCCGTGCCTGCAGCCGAACTTGCCGAACTCGCCGTCGACCTCGGATTCGGCGAGGACAACGTTCACATCGCCGAGAAGTTGGACGATGCCCTGGAGTGGGCTGTGGAACGCGCTGAATCCAAAGATGACCTTGCAGGCGGCGTCCTGGTGACGGGTTCCATCACCGTGGTGGCCGAAGCAAGGATCCTGCTCGGAAAGGCAAGTGCCTAACATGGCGAAAATGACCAAGGCCCAGCGCGAATGGCGGCCCGGCATGCCCAAGAAGCGCCGGTCCACCAAAGTAATGTTCGCTTCCAGCGTGCTCCTGCTTGAAGCGTTCGTCGCGTTCTTCGGTACCCTGGCGGTTTTCGGCTTGAGGCGCGGGGAAGTTGATCCGGGCATCATCCTGGGTGTCGGTATAGCACTGACGGTGGTGCTGGTTCTGGCCTGTGCCGTGTTGTCGAAGCCGTGGGGCATCGCCCTCGGCTGGGGGCTGCAGGTGGTGCTGATCCTGACAGGCTTTGCCGAGCCCACCATGTTCATTGTGGGGATCCTGTTTGCCATCTGCTGGTGGTATGGAATCAGGGCTGGAATGCGGATTGACCGTGAGGTGGCACAGAGGGACCGCGAGCAGGCCGAATGGAACGCGGCCCACGGTGACGAAGCTGGCACTCAAACCCCGTAAACTGGCTGGGAAACCACCGAACACATCACATTGGAGCATCTGTGAGCATTGAACGGACCCTTGTCCTGGTCAAGCCTGACGGCGTTGCCCGCAACCTGGGCGGAACCATCCTCGCCCGGATCGAAGCCAAGGGCTACACCCTGGCGGAGCTGAAGAAGGTCAACGCGACCCGTGAGCTGCTTGAGCAGCACTACGAGGAACACGTGGGCAAGCCGTTCTATGAGCCACTGGTTGAGTTCATGCTGAGCGGACCGGTCATCGCAGCGGTCTTCGAAGGCCACCGCGTGATCGAAGGCTTCCGCTCGCTGGCCGGAACTACGGATCCCACGACGGCTGCGCCGGGCACCATCCGCGGTGACTTCGGCCGCGACTGGGGCCTGGCAGTCCAGCAGAACCTCGTCCACGGCTCGGATTCAGTCGACTCTGCCGAACGTGAGATCAAGATCTGGTTCAAGGGCTAAGCAAAGCCCTTCGGGAAAACAATTAAGGCCAATGTTCTTCGTGAACATTGGCCTTAACTGTTTTACGGCGAGTGGTGGTTCTACGCTGTGGACGGCACGAAGAGGTGCATGAAAGAGAAGAAAATAGTGGCGATGACGGCCACATACAGCAGGGCAACGATGATCCAGCCTGAACCGGACAGCAGCTTGACCACTGCGGGTGGCGCCTTGATGACCCCGCTGGTGACGTTGCGGATGGTCACCCAGACGAAAAGCGGGATCATGGCGGCCCACACCACCATGCAGAACGGGCACAGAACATGGATTGCGTAGAGGGCCTGCGACCACAGCCACACAACAAAGGCGAACCCGAGGGTCACGCCGGCTTGGAGACCCAGCCAGTAACCCCGTGAATACTTAGCTCCGGCGAGGATGCCCATGGCCGTAGTGATGATCACAGCAAAGGCGACGATGCCGATGAACATGTTAGGGAAACCGAACACAGAGCTCTGCGGTGTCTGCATCACGGCACCGCAGGAGATAAAGGGATTTACATCGCACACGGTTACATGGTTGGGATCCTTGAGCACCTCAAGTTTCTCCAGTACCAGGGCTCCGGACGCCAACCATCCAATAACACCGGTGATCAGCAACAGCCAGGCAAAGGGCCTGTCCCGGACCGTCGCGGGAAGGGAGTCCTGAGGGGTGGACATGTCCTCCACATGGACTGTGGCTTGATTGGCCAGGTTTTCCCTGGCGGTGCTTGGCATCGTGGATGTGGTCCTTTTCGACAAATGGCCCGGCAAGCCGGGAAGGGCTCTTGGGAGGATTGTAACTCCGAAGACTGGGCGCCGCCCCCAGCTTCGCTGGCGGAGTACCGCGACACAGCGGCCTTCGCCGCGAATGTGCAGGGGTGTGAGAGAATGAACATGGCCGGACGTCGATCCACATTCGACACCCGGTCCGGTGACTTTGTTCCCAAGACCGCCAGTATGAGCTGGGCATGCCCGGATCACGTGATCCTCGGTGGGCCCGCCATGACAATGGACGGCACCTGGTTGTGGCAGCAGAACAACGGGTTCCAGAATAAAGCCGCCGGCCTTCCAGGGCTGCCGCACCCCAATGCTGGTGCGAACCGGGAGGCATACTGCCGACTTCTGTCAACGCCTGCGGGTTTTGACAATATTTGCTCCACTGGGCGCCGGATGTGGCGGCGTCGCTGGGGCAGGAGTGTTGCCACATATGGATAATGACCAGGTTGTAGCCGTTAATGACGAGGCAGCTCCCGCGGAAACTGCGGAAGCGCCCAAGAAAGCCACCAGGACCCGGCGCAAGGCAGCGCCGAAGGTTGCTGCTGACGTAGAGGCGCCTGCGGCTGACACGCCGGCGCCGGAAGCGACCCCGGAGGCCACCAAAGCGCCGGTGCGCCGCACCCGCTCCCGCAAGAAGGCAGAGCCTGCCGAGCCTTTGCCCGGTTTGGGGGATGACGCCACTGCCGCGCCCGAAGCCGCCGCAGAAGCCGCGCCCGAAGCGATGGCCGAACCTGCCCCCGAAAAGCCGGTCCGCCGCCGTCGTACCGCCAAGCCCAAAGCTGAGGTAGCCGAGGCACCCGCAGCTGCGGAAGCCGTGGCGGACAGCACGACGCCGGAAAAGGCCTCCCAGCCCGAGGCACCTGCCGCTGAAGCAGCTGCTGACGAGACTGAAGCCCAAGCCGCCACCGAGGAACCCGCCGAGGAAGCCGCTGCTGCCGCCTCCACATCATTGTTCATGGAGCCGGTTTCCATCACGTCCATGATCTTCCAGGCCCCGGACCTCACCACCGTTCCCCGCGTTGCCCCGGTTGAAGAAAAAGCCGAGGAGCCCGAAGAAGAAGCCGAAGTCCCTGCCGACGGCGAGCTGGAAGACGCTGGTAGCCGTCGTCGTCGCAGAAGCCGGGGCCGCCGTGGTCGCCGCGGAACCGAACGCGATGAGAACGAGGCCGAGGACGGCACCGAGACTGACGATGAAGAAGCGCCGGCACCTGAAGCCCTTGAGGAAGGCGTGACGTCTCGTCGTCGTCGCCGTCGTCGTCGTGGAGACCAGGATCTTGAACTGACGGGCGGCGCGGATGATGATCCGCCCAACACGGTCACCCGCGTCCGTGCCCCCCGCCCCATCACCGAGACAGCTCCGTCAAACCGCGTGACCGGTGTCAAGGGCTCCACCCGGTTGGAGGCCAAGAAGCAGAGGCGCCGTGAGTCCCGGGAGACCGGCCGCCGCCGCCAGGTCATCACCGAGGCCGAGTTCCTTGCCCGCCGCGAATCGGTGGACCGTCAAATGATCGTTCGCCAGCGCGACGACAGAATCCAGATCGGTGTCCTGGAAGACGGTGTGCTCGCCGAGCACTTCGTGTCCAAGACCCAGCAGGACTCCCTGATCGGCAACGTGTACTTGGGCAAGGTCCAGAACGTGCTGCCGTCCATGGAAGCTGCTTTCGTGGACATCGGACGCGGCCGCAACGCCGTCCTGTACGCCGGTGAAGTCAACTGGGACGCGGTCAACCTCGAAGGCCAGCCGCGCCGGATCGAGAACGCCCTGAAGTCCGGAGACTCCGTCCTGGTTCAGGTCACCAAAGACCCCGTGGGTCACAAGGGTGCCCGCCTCACCAGCCAGATCTCCTTGCCCGGCCGCTACCTTGTGTACGTGCCCGGTGGTTCCATGACCGGCATCTCCCGCAAGCTGCCCGACGTCGAACGCAACCGACTCAAGCGCATCCTGAAGGACCGCCTGCCGGAAAACGCAGGTGTCATTGTCCGCACAGCCGCTGAGGGTGCGTCGGAAGAAGAGCTGACGCACGACATCAACCGTCTGCGTGCCCAGTGGGAAGGCATCGAAGGTCAGGCCTCCTCCACCAAGGTCCTTGCCCCTGAACTGCTGTACGGCGAACCGGACCTCACTATCAAGGTGGTCCGTGATGTCTTCAATGAGGACTTCTCCAAGCTGATCGTCTCCGGTGACGACGCCTGGGACACCATCGAGGCATACGTAACCTACGTTGCCCCTGATCTGGTGGGCCGCCTCGAAAAGTGGACCAAGGATCAGGACATCTTCGCTGCATGGCGCATCGACGAGCAGATCCATAAAGCCCTGGAACGTAAGGTCTTCCTCCCGTCCGGTGGTTCGTTGGTCATCGACCGTACCGAGGCCATGACTGTGGTGGACGTCAACACCGGCAAATTCACCGGCAGCGGTGGAAACCTTGAAGAAACGGTCACCAAGAACAACCTTGAAGCGGCCGAGGAAGTGGTGCGCCAGCTCCGTCTGCGCGACATCGGCGGCATCATCGTCATCGACTTCATCGACATGGTCCTCGAATCCAACCGCGACCTCGTCCTGCGACGCATGGTGGAGTGCCTGGGCCGGGACCGCACCAAGCACCAAGTGGCCGAGGTGACGTCCCTGGGCTTGGTCCAGATGACACGTAAGCGGATGGGCACCGGCCTTCTTGAGGTATTCGGTGAGCAGTGCGAGCATTGCGCCGGACGTGGCGTCGTCACTCATGACGAGCCCGTTGAACACCGGCGCGCCAACGTGGTGGCAGCCGAGCAACACCGCCCGCACTCCGAGGTACAGCAGCCAGCTGCACGGACGGAACGCAAACGCCGCCGCGGGAAGGGTGGGGGACAGGCCGTAGCCGAAACCCCTGCACAGGTCCATACGACGACGACTACCCCGGTTGCCCCCGCGACCCCGACTGAACCGCAGGATCCTGCCCGGCAGGCCAAGGCGGAGGCCACCAGGGCTGCCCTGGCAACCATTGCCGCTGCGGCGCACGCCGCGCACCTGCACGACGACGAAGTTCACCGTGCAGAAGAGCAGGCACGGGCGGCCGGCCAACACCAAGGGACGGCCGACGCCGGATCCGGAACCTCAGCCGGCAACGAAGCGGGGGCATCAGCACATGAAGCCGCCAACCGCGATGCAGCCGCCCAGGAAGCCAGGTCCACTCCGGTCCTGCGCTTCGGCGGAGAAGAAGTTGCGTTGCCGTTCGTGGAGCATCACGAGGAACCGCAGGCAAACAAGCCTGCCATGAGCCTGGACCTCCTGGCGGAAGCGTTCTCCCACCTTGGCGCCGCTCCGGCATCTGAGGAACAACCCGCTCCGCTGGCCGTACAGGAGCCTGCTGTGGCCCGGAAGGCTGACGCACCGGCGCGGGTTGAGGAAGATCCTGAGGCTTCGGCATCTCCGCGGGGTCGTCGTGGTCGTCGCAACCGCAGTGCCAGCCGGGCTCAGGGTGCGGCCAATGAAACCAGCGTCGAGCACCATGTGGTGACGGCCTCGGCCCCCCAGGGCTCGTCCCATGAGGCCAAGGCGCCCGTGGAGCCAGTCAAGAAGGCGCCGGCCTCCGAGCCCATCATTCTAGGAGTCGGGGTTCCAGCCTCGGAGCTTTAGTCACGGCCGAGCCGCTCTCCGCGGCCAACATCGGCTGAAAGGGCCCTGCGCTACCTGCCTCCGGCGGTAGCGCAGGGCCCTTTCGCGTTGCCTTGAATCCTTGGCGGGGGACGCGTTCCACGGTCACATCCGGGCTCCCGGATGGTTCGGTACCTGCAGCACCAGGCTTCCCGGCTAGGCTAGGGGACTGACACGGGGTGCCGGGCGATGGGCCCGGCTGAGATCCAGACCCGTTGAACCTGTCCGGTTAGCACCGGCGAAGGGATGTCCTCATGGCTGCATCACTACATTCATCTGTGTACCCGCTCCACTCGGTATACCCGCTGGACGCTCACACGTCAGCCCGCCAGGTCCCGCGCGTTCTCACTATTGCCGGTTCGGACCCTTCCGGCGGTGCCGGAATTCAGGCGGACCTGAAGAGCATTGCAGCGTTGGGTGGGTACGGCATGGCTGCCATTACGGCTCTCACCGCGCAAAACACAGTGGGGGTGAGCGCAGTCCACGTCCCTCCGGCGCATTTCCTGCGTCAACAACTGGAAGCAATTAGCGGCGACATCATCGTTGATGCCGTCAAGATCGGAATGCTCGGCGATGCTGCCGTCATTGCCCAGGTCCGGGACTGGCTCGAAGAGGTGCGCCCCGCCGTCGTGGTTCTTGATCCGGTGATGGTGGCCACCAGTGGCGACCGGCTGCTGCGGGAGTCCGCGGAGAATGCCCTGCGTTCACTGCTACCCCTGGCCCACCTCATTACTCCCAATGTTCCTGAGCTTGCCATGCTGCTGGGGGAGCCTGAGGCAGCAGACTGGGCTTCGGCACTGGAGCAAGGCAAGCGGCTTGCTGCGGAGTACGGAAACACAGTTCTGGTCAAGGGTGGCCACTTGCCGGGCCCGGAATGCCCGGATGCCTTGGTGAACACCACAGGGCTTTTGTCACGGGATGTTGTGGAGGTATCAGGTCCCCGCGTGGCGACGCGCAACAGCCACGGAACCGGTTGCTCTCTTTCGTCCGCCCTGGCCACCGTCCAGGCCCGCACGGGCAACTGGGAAACATCACTGCGGGAAGTAAAGCCCTGGCTACTCGGAGCTTTGACAGCCTCGGCGGAACTCCAGGTAGGCCGGGGGAACGGTCCGGTGCATCACTTCCATCACCTCCAGCGAGCGTCAGCCCCGGGCGCCTTCGCTGCGGCTTTGTGGGAGGCGGCCGTTCCGGAACTCGAATCCATTCATGGACTTCCCTTTATTCAGCAACTCCAATCCGGCGAACTCCTTGAACGTGATTTCACTTACTACCTCGCCCAGGATGCGATCTACCTCAACGGGTACTCCCGGGTCTTGGCACGTGCCGGCGCCCTGGCCCCCACGGAAGAAGAGCAACTGTTCTGGGCCAGGTCATCGCAGCAATGCCTGGAGGTAGAGTCGGAGTTGCACAGGACGTGGCTAAGCAGCCGTGAAGCGCCGACCGCACTGGGGCCGGTCACCAAGTCCTACGTGGACCATTTGCTGGCAACGTCCGCTTCCGGCAGTTACGCCGTGGTTCTCGCCGCAATACTTCCTTGCTTCTGGTTGTACGCGGAGGTGGGGCGGCAGCTCCATGCCAATTACCTGAATGCGGGCGCCGCGGCGGACCATGCGTATGCCGACTGGCTGACGACCTACGCTGACGAGGACTTCGCCGCGGCAACGCGGAAAGCGATCAGCCTCACGGATGCTGCGGCGGTCGCGGCTTCTGATACGGAGAGGGCCGCGATGATGGAGGCCTTCACCCAGTCCTGCCGTTACGAGACCGCATTCTTCGATGCTCCCAGGCTGTTTGCCTGAGTTTGCCGGGCGTCACTTTGGCAGGGTTCCCTTGGGCGGATTCGATGCGATTGCGGGGACACTTCCGCGCGTCGCTGGCCGAATCGCGTTAATCTCGCGCAAACACGGTAGGCTGTATGGGCACGGTGCCGGGAGAGTCCGTATCAACTGGTGACGCAAGTCACGAGGTAGCCTCCGGACTCGGCCTCATTTGCAGACGAAGGTCAAACTAGCGTAATCTTGATCTTCGGTGCTTACGCCAACACTTGGGTTATGCCCCTTGGAATTGTTCATGGGATGACTCGCGGGCTTCGATCAGAAGTCCACGGCGTTGAGGCACAGCGCGAACCAGGCCTGATTCCGGTTCAAGGTTCCGCACGCAAATTTTGTAATAAACGTCGAGAGAAGTGAGTACCCAAGTGGTGTACGCGATTGTCCGCGCAGGCGGCCGCCAAGAAAAAGTTTCCGTTGGAGACTACGTAACGCTGAACCGCGTCCCCGGTGGAGCCGGTAGCACGCTTGAGCTGCCCGCATTGCTCCTGGTTGACGGCGACAAGGTCACTTCCGCTGCTGCGGAACTGGCCAACGTCAAGGTCACGGCTGAGATCCTCGAAGACCTCCGTGGTCCGAAGATCGTCATCCAGAAGTTCAAGAACAAGACCGGCTACCGGAAGCGTCAGGGTCACCGTCAGGAACTGACCAAGATCAAGATCACCAGCATCGCGTAACTTTCGTTACCGCTGTTCAGGTTTTTCAGTTTCCCCAGAAATTTAGAGGCAGGCATTTCACATGGCACACAAAAAAGGCGCGAGTTCCACTCGCAACGGTCGTGACTCCAACGCTCAGTACCTGGGCGTCAAGCGTTTCGGTGGTCAGGTAGTTTCCGCTGGCGAGATCATCGTTCGCCAGCGTGGAACCCACTTCCACCCGGGTGCAGGCGTCGGTCGCGGTGGCGACGACACCCTGTTCGCACTGCAGGCCGGTGCGGTTGAGTTTGGTACTCGCCGCGGCCGTCGCGTAGTGAACATTGTTGCTGCTGCAGCTGCAGAGTAACAACAAGTTCTGAACCGGTGGAGCGGGCCAAACGGCCCGCTCCACCGTTCTTTTAACCGCATTACAATCGACTAGGGCGCCGTAGCGCACTGGTTTTTGCAACAGCGCTGGCAACAGCAACAAACGCTGTAAGACAGCAACTGAGGAGATCCACGTGGCGAGCTTTGTAGACCGGGTAGTCCTGCACGTATCCGGCGGAACCGGCGGCCACGGCTGTGTCTCTGTCAAGCGTGAGAAGTTCAAGCCCCTCGGCGGCCCTGACGGCGGCAACGGCGGCAACGGTGGCGATGTCATCCTTCGCGTCTCCGCCCAGACCACAACGCTGCTCGACTACCACCACGCTCCCCACCGCCACGCCACCAACGGCGGCCCAGGCATGGGTGACTGGCGAGGCGGCAAGAACGGTGAAACCCTGATTCTTCCCGTGCCCGATGGCACCGTGGTCAAGACCAAGGACGGCGAAGTCCTGGCTGACCTCGTTGGCGAGGGCACTGAGTACATTGCGGCCGCCGGTGGCCAAGGCGGCCTCGGCAACGCATCCCTTTCATCGCAGAAGCGCCGGGCGCCGGGCTTTGCCCTGCTGGGCATCGAAGGTGAATCCAGTGACATCGTCCTGGAACTGAAGTCCATCGCAGACATCGCCTTGGTCGGTTTCCCCTCTGCCGGTAAGTCGAGCCTCATTGCGGCCATGTCTGCTGCCCGGCCCAAGATTGCCGACTATCCCTTCACCACCCTCATTCCCAACCTTGGCGTGGTGCAGGCCGGCGACGTGCGCTTCACCATCGCCGATGTTCCTGGTCTGATCGAAGGCGCCAGCGAAGGCAAGGGCCTGGGCCATAACTTCCTGCGGCACGTAGAGCGCTGCGCTGCGCTGGTTCACGTCCTTGATTGCGGAACCCTTGAATCAGACCGTGATCCCCTTTCCGACCTCGCAATCATCGAAGCCGAACTCGAGAAGTACGCGGTAGACATGAGCTATGCCGGCGTTGACGGTGAAGTGGTGCCACTGAATGAGCGCCCCAAGTTGGTAGTCCTCAACAAGGTGGATCTTCCTGACGGCAAGGATATGGCCGAGTTCGTCCGTCCGGACCTTGAAGCCCGCGGATACCGAGTTTTTGAAGTCTCGGCAACAAGCCACGAAGGTTTGCGTCAGCTCGGCTTTGCCATGGCTGAGATCGTCCAAGCAGCACGTAACGCCGTGCAGACCGCGCCTCCCAAGGTGGCACCTCCCGTCCTGCGTCCGCGCGCCGTCAACGAGTCCGGATTCAAGATCCGCCGCGAGGAGAAGAACCTCGAGCCCCTGTTCCGCGTATTGGGTGAAAAGCCTGTGCGCTGGGTCAAGCAGACTGACTTCACCAACGAGGAAGCCATTGGCTACCTTGCCGATCGTCTTGCCAAGCTTGGTGTGGAAACTGAGCTGTTCAAGGTTGGCGCCAAGCCCGGCGACACCGTGGTCATCGGTGAAGACGATGGCGTGGTGTTCGACTGGGAGCCCACCATGATGGCTGGCGCTGAACTCCTCGCAACGCCCCGCGGGACTGACATCCGCGTCGCGGACATCGGTGACCGTCCCACACGTTCACAGAAGCGCGATGAGCAGATCGAGCGCCGTGAGGCCAAGGCTGCCGCGAGGGCCGAGCTCGAAGCGGAGCGCAAGGCTGGTATCTGGACCGAATCCGTCAGTGGTCGGCGCGCGCAGGCAGTGAAGGAAAGTCACCTGGATTCCGGTGATGACGACTAGGACTGTCGACGCTCCGGACACCGCTGAAGGACTCGAGCGTCAAGCTCTCGCCACCGCCAAACGAATTGTTGTCAAAGTGGGGTCATCCTCGCTGACCAGCATCAAGGGTGGCATCTCCGAGAAGTCCCTCACCGGGCTGGTTAATGCCCTTGCTGACAAGCGCAATGCAGGCACGGAGATCATCCTGGTGTCCTCGGGTGCCATCGCCGCCGGTCTTGCCCCCTTGGGTTTGGCCAAGCGGCCTAAAGACCTGGCCACGCAGCAGGCTGCCGCGAGTGTTGGGCAGGGCCTCCTGATGGCGCGGTACACGCAGGCGTTCAGCGCCCACGGCGTGACCGTCAGTCAGGTTCTGCTGACCGCCGATGACCTCATGCGCCGAACGCAACACACCAATGCCTTCCGGGCGCTGGACCGATTGTTGAACCTCGGCGTGGTGCCGGTAGTCAATGAGAACGACACCGTGGCCACCCACGAGATCCGCTTCGGTGACAACGATCGCCTGGCTGCCTTGGTGGCGCACCTGGTTCGCGCCGACGCGCTCGTGCTGCTCTCCGACGTCGACGCCCTCTACGACGGCCCGCCTTCCCAAGGCGCCCAACGCATTCCGCTGGTCCGAGGTCCGCGGGACCTTGAGGATGTGACCATCGGCAAGGCAGGCAAAGCCGGCGTAGGAACCGGCGGCATGATGACCAAAGTGGAAGCTGCGTCCATTGCTGCCGGCTCGGGCATCCATGCCTTGGTCACGTCCACGGCCAACGCTGCGGCAGCCTTGTCCGGCGGGGATGTGGGAACCTGGTTCGCCGTGAATGGCAATCGCAAGCCGGTCCGCCTCCTCTGGTTGGCGCACCTGGCCACGGTCCAGGGCCGGTTGATGCTCGACGACGGCGCAGTGAAAGCCGTGCGCGACCGGCACAGGTCACTCCTTCCCGCAGGCATTTCGGACATCAGCGGTGACTTCGAAGCCGGCGACCCCATTGAGATGGTTGCCCACGACGGAACGGTGGTGGCGCGCGGCTTGGTGAATTACTCTTCCGATGAACTCCCGCGCATGTTGGGCCGCACCACCCAGGAGCTGGGCCAAGCCATGGGCCGCGGCTATGACCGCGAAGTTGTTCATGTTGATGATCTGGTGCTCCTGAGGGCATCGCGCTCATCTAAACTTGGAGCATGACTGAAGCGCTGACCCCTGACGCCCCTGTGATCTCTGATGTTTCCGGTACCCCCGGCCAGACGCCGGAGAACCCTGCAGCAGGCGGCGCGCCGTTGTCACCGGAAGATGTCCAGGCTGCCGTTCACGCCATAGCGGACCGCTCCCGTAAGGCTGCCCGCCGTATGGGACAGGCAAACCGCGCATGGAAAGACCGCGCGCTGCGCGCCATCGGAGCTGCCTTAGTGGAGAACCGGAAGCATGTATTGGAAGCCAATGCCAAGGATGTTGCCGTAGGCCGGGCAAACGGCACCTCAGCAGCACTCCTGGACCGTTTGACCTTGACCCCCGCCCGTATTGACGGCTTGGTGGCTGCTTTGGAAAACCTGGCCGGATTGCCCGATCCTGTGGGCAACGTGGTCCGGGGCCAGACACTTCCCAATGGACTGCGCCTGCGCCAAGTAAACGTCCCCATGGGTGTTGTGGCCGCCATTTATGAGGCCCGGCCGAACGTCACAGTAGATATTGCCGGCCTTGCATTGAAGAGCGGCAACGCTGTGATCCTTCGTGGAGGTTCCGCGGCGGCCAACACCAACGAGGCACTTGTCCGGATTCTTCGCGAAGCGTTGGATTCCGTTGGCCTGCCCGCTGACGCGGTGCAGACCGTGGACCAGTACGGCCGCGAAGGAGCCAACGTGCTGATGCGAGCCCGCGGCCGTGTGGATGTCCTCATTCCCCGCGGTGGGCGCGATCTCATCCAAACGGTGGTGACCAACTCTTCCGTGCCTGTCATTGAAACCGGCGAAGGGAATGTCCATATCTTCATCGACGAGTCCGCGGGTGAAGAGATGGCCGTAGAGATCCTCCTCAACGCCAAAACTCAGAGGCCCAGCGTCTGCAACACCGTAGAGACCCTGCTGGTGCATTCCGGGTCCACGGTTCTGCCTGCCGTTGCCAAAGCCTTGCGTTCGGCCGGTGTCACCCTCCACGTGGATGATCGGATCGCTGCTGCTTTGGGCAAGGACGTGGAAACCGTTCCTGCCGACGACGAGGACTGGGCCACCGAGTACATGGATCTCGATCTGGCCGTCGCTATGGTGGACAGCTTGGATGAAGCAGTCAACCACATCCGTACCTGGACCACCGGACACACTGAAGCGATCCTCACCAACAACCTGGCAAACGCTGAGAAGTTCATCGCGGACATAGATTCCGCAGCTGTGATCGTCAATGCCTCCACCCGGTTCACTGACGGCGGCGAGCTAGGCCTCGGAGCCGAGGTGGGTATTTCCACCCAGAAGTTGCACGCCCGGGGTCCCATGGGCCTCACGGAGCTGACCACCACCAAGTGGATCGTCCAGGGCGAGGGCCAGATCCGCGGCTAGCAACGCGGTAACATAGAACAGAAGTCCGGAACGGCGGGGAGTCCCGCCGTCGAAAAATCCTTTGAGAACCAACTAGGGGAGAAGATGCTGTTTCAGCAGATCGCCACGTCCATTGCCGCCCAAACTGAAGGCGGCCACGAGGAACTCGCTCCGCTGTGGGCCGAGCCGTGGGTCTTCGGCGCAGTGATGTTCGCCCTCATGCTGGTTCTCCTGTTCGTAACCCTCGCCTACACCAACCTTGGCAACCGCCATGAGGCTGTGGAAGAGCACGCCGATCCGCACCGCCAGCACCCGAACAAGCACACGCACGGCCAAGGCCACTAACATTATCGCCGCAACACCGCGTGGGGAGGCGGGGCGCAGGCTCCGGCTGGGCGTGATGGGTGGAACGTTCGATCCCATTCATCACGGCCACCTTGTTGCTGCCAGTGAAGTGGCAGCAAAGTTCGGCCTGGATGAAGTGGTCTTCGTACCCACAGGCCAGCCGTGGCAGAAGTCCCACAAGCTGGTCAGCAGGCCTGAGCACCGCTACCTGATGACGGTCATCGCTACAGCCTCCAATCCCCGGTTCACTGTAAGCCGGGTGGATGTTGACCGTCCGGGGCCTACTTTTACCATTGATACCCTCCGCGATCTCCGTGCAGAGCGTCCTGACGCCGACCTTTTCTTCATCACCGGCGCAGACGCTTTGGCTCAGATCCTTTCGTGGAAGGACGTGGACGAGTTGTGGTCCTTGGCCCACTTCGTTGGCGTCACCCGTCCCGGGCATGAACTGCACGACATGGGCAGGGATGACGTCAGCTTGTTGGAAGTTCCTGCCATGGCAATCTCCTCCTCGGATTGCAGGACCCGCGTGGGTGCAGGGAATCCGGTTTGGTACCTGGTGCCTGACGGAGTGGTGCAATACATCGCAAAGTATGGACTGTACGCGGCGCCACCCATCGAAGCAGATCTGACACCCGCACTGTCCGGATCAGACGACCAAGCACGTACTGAATGAGTTTTGAATGAGCAGCCAGGACCAGCGACCCATCCGCAGCAGGCGTGAGCTTCGGCGTGCCCGTGAAGAGCGCCCCGAGGAACAGCACGTGGATATTTCCGCGCCTGAGAAGGTAGAGAATCCTCCGCATGCCGACCGTCCGAACGGCCGCAATCGCCGCGCCGCCGATGTTCCGGTGGATGCCGTAGGGCCTGCGGCCCAGGAACGGTCCTCTCAGATCCGTGCCCGGGATCGTGCGGCCCTGCGCACCATCAAGGAGCTGGCCGACAAGGAGGAGCAGCTCTCCGGTGGGGGTCCGCCCACGCGTCGCCAGCTGCGCCTCCAGCAACTTCAGGCTGAAGTTGCCACCTCCATGAATCCGGTTGTCCCCATGCCTGCCGGATCGTCTGCTGCGTCCGCGCCAGCCAAGCAACAGACTGCAAAGGATACGGCCAAAGAGGACGAAACCGCACAAGAGGCACCCCAGCCGGAGGCCGCCAACAAGCCTTCCAGCGCTCCCGCGGAGTCCGAAATGTCCGTGGAACAGGCGCTTGCAGTTCGGCAACTGATCGCCGCCCAGGTGGAAAACCAGACGGCTAAGCTGGAACATATCGCCGAGCAGGATCCCTTGGCCGTGGATCCTGATGTGCTGGCTCAGCAGATTGCCCTCGCGGAGCGTGCTGCAGTCTTGAACAAGCGTGCTGCTGCCAAGCAGAAGCTTGCTGAGAAGACCCAGATGGATTCCGGTAAGACCCCTTCGGATTCCGGCAAGACCCCTTCGGGTTCCGGCGGGAACGGGAAGTCGCCCACGGCGGACGCAGGACCGTCCACGGCAAACAACCTCGCGATGGTGACTCCACTGGAGTTCGTGAAGATGCCGGGGATTGAGCGTCCCGTCATGAAGCGCCCCAGCACCACGTTTGTTCCGCTGATTACCTCAGCCGGGCCTACAGTCGACTCCGGACAAACCCAGGCCAAAAAGTCGGGATCCCGTGGCCGCGCTGGCGTTCTGGCCCGTGCAGAGGCGGTAGCGAAATCGGCAAGGAAACGTCCTGAGCCGGCGGGGGAGCCCAACGAAGAAGCCCAGCGCACACCAGTTTCGGCCAGCGCGGCGTACGGCCTTGATCCTTTGGATGCCAACACTGCGGGCTTGGCCCGCGCTCAACGTAACAGGCTGTTGCAATTCGGCGTCCTGGCGCTGGGCCTTGTGGCCCTCATCGTCGGCATCATCATGATCACCAGCGGCTAGTTCCGCTGGAGAGTAACTATCGCTGCAAAATGGCTCACGAACTATCGCTGTACAAATGGCTCACGCCAAACACAGGCCATTGGCCACAACAAGGAGTACCCCGTGTCTGCACATGAACAATCCATCACACTCGCTCGTCACGCTGCGCGTGCCGCGGCTGAGAAGCTTGCCGAGGACATCGTCGCATTGGATGTCAGCGAGCGTTTGGCGCTCACTGACGTTTTCCTGATTGCGTCGGCTCCCACCGAGCGTCAGGTCAACGCCATTGTTGACGGTATTGAGGAAGAACTGATGAAGCAGGACCTTCGTCCTGTACGCCGCGAGGGCCGGTCCGAAGGTCGTTGGGTCCTCTTGGACTATGCCGACATCGTGATCCACGTCCAGCACTCCGAGGACCGGGTGTTCTATGCCTTGGAGCGGCTCTGGAAGGACTGCCCTGTGGTGGACCTCGAATTGGGCGATGACGCTTCTGCCAAGGCTGTTACCGCGGAGGATTCCGGGCACTAGGAGCAGCAGCCTGCCGAAATATGTCCGATTTGGAATTTTCGGAAATGCTGTTCTAAGATATTTGAGTTGCTTCGGCGCGGGTAGCCGAAAAGCTGATCGCGAAGCAGCAAGAATATGGGGCTGTGGCGCAGCTGGTAGCGCACCTGCATGGCATGCAGGGGGTCAGGGGTTCGAGTCCCCTCAGCTCCACCAACGAGGTCCTGTCTTTTTCATGATTCATGAAGAGGGCAGGACCTTTTTGCGTTGGAAAAACGTCCCCGCGGAAAACTGGCTAGCTGGAACTGGTTGGCTGCAGAGCCGGCAGCATGAACTCCCACATCTGTTCGATCCTCAGCAGGACGTCTTCACGTGATGTAAGGACCTCGGAAACCATCTGGACTCCAGTGAAGGATGCAACCAGATATCTGGCAAAGGCGGCGGCATCCAGGTCGGCACGGACGGTGCCGTCCGTGGCTGCCTGTCGCAGCAGCTGCTCCGCTGTGTTGATCCAATCCTGGTAGGGGCCCGAGACGTCAGCGTCGAACGCGGAGGCTTCGAAAGTCAGTCGTATGCCGCCTTGGACCAAGGGTTCGTCCAGGAGTTGTTGCCCGAACATCCTGCAGAGGCCTATGAGCCTGTCCAAGGCAGGGGCTTCCGATGCTGCTATTTCAGATCCTGCCGCCTGTACGATTGCGTGCTGTTCCTCGATGACAGCCAATGCCAACTCCCGCTTCGAGGTGAAGTGGAAGTAGAGCGCACCCCTGGTGACGCCGGCGCGCTTGGTGATGTCGGTCAGGCTTGCGTTGCCGTAACCGATTTCCGCGAAAACGCGGGCGGCACCTTCAATGACGGAAAGCCTGGTGTCTTTCGCACGTTGCTGCATCGGTGGTGGGTGGCCTCTCGGGTGAGTCAGGAGACGGAGGGGTGGGCCGCCGTCGAGACTCCACAACGCTACCACCGGGGGCGCGACGGGCCTCAGCAATCCTAAACCGACTGAACGGTTTGGTTTTAGTGCCAGGAAATTCTAGACTTCAGGGGGAGCCATGCCGTTTGGTTGAGGGCGGCTCCGGCGCAGCTGGTTTTGGGGGGAGGTGCGGTGGAATGATCCAACGCACCTCGGCTGCGGCAACCTCGGCGGGCCAACCTATCGCGGTGATGCAGGTCATATTCAGACGATTTCGCTTCTCAAGCGATTGTGGTTAGTATTGACGAGTTGCTTCGACGGGAAGAGAAATCATTCCGCTTGGAAGTAGCGGATTTGCACTATAAATCCGGGGCTGTGGCGCAGCTGGTAGCGCACCTGCATGGCATGCAGGGGGTCAGGGGTTCGAGTCCCCTCAGCTCCACTTCGGTTGAAAGACCCCGCTCATTGAGCGGGGTCTTTTTCGTTGTCCGTGTGGATTCGGGGTTACTCGGCGGGGCGCGCGAATTCGGCGCCGCTGACAAACTCGACGCCTTGGAACGGTTGGTCGCCCACCACGCGGGCGTTATGACCCGGCGGGATGCTGTAGGAATCACCGGCTGAAATGTTGATCTTGCCGCCGTCGGTGGTTTCTACTTCCAAGTTGCCGGAAACGCAGAATCCTACGTGGCTCAATTCGCACGAGTCGGTGCCCACTACAGGTTTGATGCAGTCGGCCCACGTCCAGCCTGGTTCGAAGGTCATCCGGCCGATTGTGTATTCGCCCACGGTGACGAGGTCCAGCACCGTCTTGTTGGGTCGCCTCGTTTCGTCGGGAGAGTTGTGGGACTTTACTTCAAGGTTCGTGACAACATTGACACTCATGGCTTCTCACAGAGGGAGGGGAGCCCAATTGATGGGTAGATCCCGGTGCCTGGCTCCAGGGGTCGCCGTGATCTGTGCCTGCCGCCTCCGTGGTTGCCACTGGAAGGCATGACAGGTGTTTGCGTCCTGCAAGCACTAGGTTCCTCCCACGCCACCGTAAAGTCGAGACAGTTATGCATGAAAGCGAGAAACTCAACGTGACGGTAATGGATGTTGAAGCGCTCTTGGGCGGGTTGAGTAGGCTTCCTGACGTCGAGGCGGACAACCTTCAGGCTTTTGATGCCACAGACAGGCTCCTGCTGGAGACGGCTACAGATCTGGTTGGCCCCGACTCCAAGGTGGTTGTCATTGGCGACCGCTACGGCGCCCTGACGTTGGGCGCCCTGGCAGGACTCGCCGTCGGGCATGTACGCGTAAACCAGGATCTGTTCTCCGGAAGGCTGGCGCTGGAACGTAACGCAGTTTCTGCCGGCTTGGAGGGTCGCTTCACCGGACACGAACTGAGCCGGGAGCTATTGGACGACGCCGACGTAGTGCTTTTGCAGTTGCCTAAGTCGCTGGCTGAGTTGGAGGAAATCGCCGACGCCGTAGCCAGGTTTGCTGCCCCGGATGCGGTCCTGCTCGCCGGAGGTCGCGTCAAGCACATGTCGCTCGGCATGAATGCAGTCCTGGAACGGTACTTCGCATCCGTCCAGCCGCAACTTGCCCGGCAGAAATCCCGGGTTCTGGTGGCGCGTGAGCCCAAAGCAGCGCCGAATGATCACCCTTTTCCGGTGGTGGAGTCCCTTCCGGAATTGGGGATTACGGTTTGTGCGCATGGCGCTGCTTTCTCCGGCGCACGCCTGGACATTGGCACGCGCTACTTGCTGACCTTCATGGACCGTATACCGGCTGCCCGCCAGGCTGTTGACCTCGGTTGCGGGACCGGTATCCTCGCCATGATGTACGCACTTCGCCATCCGGATGCCCTTGTGGTCGCCACCGACCAATCCGCTGCGGCCGTCGCTTCAGCAAAGGCAACAGCGAAGGCCAACGGACTGGGGGAGCGGGTGGCAGTGATCCACGATGACGCCATGTCCACCCTTGAACCAGGCAGCGCGGACCTCATCCTGCTGAACCCGCCGTTCCACTTGGGCGCCAGTGTTCACGCCGGCGCAGCTCTGAAAATGTTCCAGGCTGCTGCGCGGGTTCTCGCCCCTGGTGGAGAGCTGTGGACCGTCTACAACAGTCATCTGCAGTACCGCGCGGCACTTGAACGGCATATCGGGCCGACGGTGGAGGAAGGCCGGAATCCAAAATTCACGGTAACGCGGAGTCGGAAGTCTTAAGCGGTGCCATCAAGGATCTGAGCACATGGCTGCCGCTGGCACACTCAACCGGCATCGTTACCAAGCCCTGATGCCGGTGTCAGCGTGTGCTCATATCCCCAACGGCGGCGGTATCGTACGATTCAGACAAAGACCAACTTCGACGAAGTTCATCCCAATGACTAGGGGCATCAGTGACTGAGATCCGGCAGCCGACACCGAGGCGCGGAACCAACCTTCCCCGCATGGGGGACTTTAATCTAACTGTCATTCTGGAGGCGATCCGCCGCTCATCAGGTGGGCTCAGCCGTGTGGAGTTGGCTCAGATCGTGGGACTTTCCCCGCAGACCATTTCCAACATTTCCAGGCGTCTGCTGGATCAGCAGTTGATCGTGGAGGCCGGCAAGGAGGGCTCTGGTCCGGGCAAGCCCAGGACCATCCTGCGCCTGAACCCGGCCGGAATGTACGCTGTGGGCGTTCATCTGGATCCGGCAGTCATCACCTTCGTAGTTCTGGACCTGCTGGGTGAGGTCGTCAAGCATTCCCGGATGGCAACTCCCGGTGGTGATCCGGCCGGGGTGATCACCAGCATCGCCGGGCAGATCAATATCCTCATTGAGGAATCAGGGGTCGATGCGTCCAAGATTGCCGGGCTGGGCGTTGCTGTCCCAGGACCCATCGACCTTGACGAAGGTTCGGTGGTGGAGCCTCCGCTCCTGACGCGGTGGAACCGTGTGCGCATCCGGGAGGCCTTAGCCGAGGCCACCGGCATGGAAACCTTGGTGGACAAGGACGTGACCAGTGCTGCCGTTGCGGAAACCTGGGCAGGCGGCGCCAGCGGTGCCGGCAGCTTCGTGTTCATGTACATGGGAACAGGCATCGGCTGCGGCATTGTCCTCAATGATGAAGTGGTGCGCGGTACCTCGGGCAATGCCGGCGAAATCGGCCACATCGTGGTGGACCCGCAGGGTCCGCTGTGTGATTGCGGACTGCGTGGCTGCGTAAAGTCTTCCTGCATCCCGCAGGTGCTGGTGGCCGAAGCCGAAGCCGCTGGTGTGCTGGAAGGGCATCGTGCTGGTGCTGACGGCCCCGAAGTCCAGGAACGGTATGCCCAGTTGTGCGACGCTGCCGACGCCGGTAACGGCAGGGCAATCGCCATCTTGGACAAGTCCGCAACCCTCGTTGCGCGTGCCGTTTCCATAGTGACCAACACCCTGGACGTGGAGCGCGTCGTTTTCGGTGGCCCGTTCTGGGGGCGGATGTCGCCTTACTTCATGGAACGTGTTCCGGAACTGTTGGACAAAAACAACGCGGCCCGCATGATCCACGATCTCGAAGTTGTGGGATCTGGCGTGGGCGAGGACGTTGGAGCCATCGGTGCCGCCTGCCTGGTTTTGGAGCACATGCTGGCACCACGGGCGCAAAGGCTCCTGCTGGAGGGCTAGTTAGTAGTAGGACAACTGAATAACCATAAGGCTCGGCCACGTCGCAGGTGTGTCACGGTGAAGTATGGGGGCTGTAGCCACGTTCGACTGAATGGAGCACCATGCGCCGTCCTGTGATCAAAGCGCCACTGAAGTATGCGCCAGTGAAGTTTGCCGCAGCGCTTGTTTCCGTCGCTGCCGTATTTGCGGCAGCGACGTCCTGTTCGCCTACGCCTGAGGCCACGGTGAGCAAGACCCTGAAGATCGTTTATCAGAAGAGTGACTCGTTCACGGCCCTGGATATGGTCATGCAGGACGCAAAAAAGGAATTCGAAGCGTCCAATAGCGGTGTGACAGTGGACCTCCAACCCATCCAGGCCAACGACGACGACTACGGGACCAAATTAGCCTTGGCCCAGCGGTCAGCTGATACGGCACCTGACGTTTTCTATGAGGACACCTTCAAGGTGCGTTCCGACGTCGACGCCGGGTACCTGCTCAAGCTGGACAGTTACCTTGAGAAGTGGGATGACTGGAAGTCGTTCAACGACGCAGCCAAGGAGGCCGGACGTGCGGACGACGGCGGTATTTACGCGGTCCCGCTGGGCACCGATACCCGGGCAATCTGGTACAACAAGTCCGTCCTTCAGAAGGCTGGAATTCCGGTGCCGTGGCAACCAAAGACCTGGGACGAGATCCTCACGGCCGCCCGCGCCATCAAGGCTTCTGATCCCCAGGTCATCCCTTTCACCATGTACGCAGGTAAGGGGACCGGCGAGGGCACGGTCATGCAGAGCTTTTACGAGCTGCTGTATGGCACTGACAGCAGTTTGTATGACGGGGACCAGAAGAAATGGGTGGTGGGTTCCCAAGGGTTCAGGGATTCCTTGGCTTTCCTCAAAACCCTCTATGACGAGAAACTGGCCGTGAGTCCTGCCGAAGCCCTGGACGCCAACGTCTGGAAGAAGGTTTTTGGCGAGTGGTTCCCGCAAGGCAAACTGGGCGCAACCGTGGAGGGTTCCTATTCGCCGTCGTTCTGGCAGAAGGGCGGCGCCTATGAGTGGGCCGGGTACGAGCAGGAAATGGGTGTCGCGATGTTCCCCACGCAGAAGGGGCAGGATCCCGGAGGTGTGAGCATGTCCGGCGGTTGGACACTGGCTGTGGGGGCGAAGAGCAAGAACCCTGAGCTCGCCTTCAGCTTCCTCACCACGGCGCTGAACAAGAAGAATGCGCTTGCCTTCGACGTCAATAATTCCCAGATCGCCGTGCGTACGGATGTGGCATCGGATCCGGGATACTTGGCGGCCAACCCGTTCGTGAAGGACGTTTCAGAGCTGGTGAAGGTGACGCACTACCGGCCCGCGACGGCCGATTACCCCAGAATTTCCACGGCCGTCCAGGTAGCTACGGAATCTGTGATCACCGGTAAACAGAGTCCTGAGGAAGCAGCAGCTGAATACGATGCCACCGTTCGGAAACTGGTAGGTGAGGACAAGGTTCTGGAGAAATGAGAATTCGCCGCTTCCTGCGGCTGCTGCCGGTATTTCCTGCCGTTCTTCTGCTCCTGGTGTTCCTGCTGGCTCCTGTGGCGTGGTCTTTTTATGCGTCATTCACGGACGCCGCGTTGTCCGGTAAGGCTGCCAGGGATCCGCAGTGGGTGGGAGCAGACAATTACGTCCGGATGTTCAGCGATGATGACTTTCCTTTCTCCGCCTGGCTCACGGTGGTGTTCGTCGTGGCTTCCGCAGTGCTGGGCCAGAATGTGCTGGGTTTACTCATTGCCCTGCTGATGACCCGTTCGCGCAAGGCAGTGGCAGCGTGGGTGGGTACTGCAGTGGTGGCGGCCTGGGTGCTTCCGGAGATCGTGGCGGCTTTTGCCGCTTACGCCTACTTCAACCGGGACGGGACGCTCAACCAGGTAGTGGGCGCCTTGGGAGGTGAGGGGCCGGATTGGTTGTATTCCTTTCCCTTGGTGGCAATCGTGCTGGCGAACACGTGGCGTGGAACTGCGTTTTCCATGCTGGTTTACCGTGCGGCGTTGGCTGATGTTCCCCGGGATGTGGCGGAGGCTGCGCTCATGGATGGAGCGCGCGGCTGGCAACGCCTCGCGTTCATCACGCTTCCGCTGATCCGGAGCAGCATTGCCACTAACTTGATGCTGATCACCCTTCAGACGTTGGCAGTGTTCACCCTCATCTGGGTGATGACTGCAGGTGGTCCGGCCAATGCCAGTACCACGTTGCCCGTGTTGGCCTATCAGGAGGCCTTCAAGTTCGGTGACATCGGCTACGGCACAGCTGTGGCGTCTGTACTGATTCTGCTGGGAATGGTTTTCGGCGCGGTGTACGTGAGGCTGCTACGGGAGCAAAAGACATGACTATCAAGGCGAAGCTGGGCGCGGACGTCGCCCTTGCGGTGATCGGGGTGTGCTTTGTTGCGCCCCTGCTGTGGTTGCTGTTGGCTTCCGTTGATCCTCAGGCCGGCTACCAGACCAAAGTTCCTGTGGCGCCGTCCACTGAGAATTTTCGAGCGGTGATGACTCCTGAGTTGTTGTTCCAGCCCTTGGCAAACAGTTTCCTGTTATCGGCGGGCACTGCTGTGGTGAATGTGCTTGCAGCTGTGCTTGCCGCCTACCCTTTGTCCAGGTATCAGTCCAGGTTCAACAAGCCCTTCCTGTACACGATTCTCTTTGGGACATCGCTCCCCGTGACGGCCATCATGGTGCCGGTCTATGGCCTGTTTGTTCAGCTGCAGTTTCTGGATTCAATGGCGGCGACCATCTTTTTCATGGCCACCACAACTTTGCCCATGGCGATATGGATGACCAAGAATTTCATGGATTCGGTCCCTCGTGAGTTGGAGGAAGCGGCATGGGTGGACGGTGCATCTACGCTGGCGGCGCTGCGGAGCATCGTGTTGCCGCTGATGCGGCAAGGACTCGGAGTGGTGTTCATCTTCGTCTTCATTCAGGCGTGGGGGAACTTCTTCGTCCCGTTCATCCTGTTGTTATCCAGCGCTAAGCAACCAGCCGCTGTCTCAATCTTCAGCTTCTTTGGCCAGCACGGTGCAATTGCGTACGGCCAACTGGCCGCGTTCTCCATCCTGTATTCGGTCCCCGTGCTGGTGCTCTACGCGCTGGTATCCCGTGGCATGGGAAATTCATTTGCCCTGTCCGGTGCTATGAAGGGTTAGCTTTCTGTCAGTCGATGTCCTCGATGATCTCGCCATACGGTATGGACTCGTCCAGGTGGGCTTGATGTCCGGTAGGGCCCCTGTTGAAAGTGATTCGTACGCCGTGCCGCTGGTCTGCTGCGGATTGGAGCAGGACCGGCCGTACGGCGTCGATGACATGCTGGTCCTGGGAAGCGAGGTAGTTCTGATAGGCGGCTGGTAGCTGATGCATGGCAAAAGGATAGACCTCCAAAGTCCACATGGGGAGGGGTCCCCATTGCCACGCTGCTTCAGGAAGGCTTGGATAGAGTGGCCGTTTCACATCAACGCCAGCGAGGGGACCACGAGTGCAACAGATCACAGCCATGGCCGGAATCGACGCACCGGATATGGCCCGTGCCCAGCAACTCGTGGGTAGCATCGTCCGCAGCTTCGAAAACAAAGTGGTAGGCCAGGCCAGGCTGCGTGAGACATTGGTTATCGGCTTATTGACCGGCGGCCATGTGCTGTTGGAAAGTGTTCCCGGTCTGGCTAAGACCACAGCGGCCCAAGCCATAGCAGAATCGGTCAGTGCGGAGTTCCGCCGGATACAGTGCACGCCGGACCTGCTGCCCAGCGACATCGCAGGCACGCAGATATTCGACGCCGCCAAGGGGACATTTGTCACGCAGCTGGGGCCGGTTCACGCAAACATAGTTCTGTTGGACGAGATCAACAGGTCCAGCGCCAAGACGCAAAGCGCCATGCTGGAGGCCATGCAGGAGCGTCAGACCTCCATTGGGGGTGAAACCTATCCTTTGCCGCAGCCCTTCCTGGTGCTCGCGACGCAGAACCCCATTGAGCAGGAGGGGACGTATCGTCTTCCCGAAGCACAGATGGACAGGTTCATGCTCAAGGACGTTCTTGACTATCCGAGCCCTGCGGAGGAAGCGGAAGTCATCCGCCGGATTGACTCCGGCGTTTTCAGTGCAGAGCAGAAGCCTCCGGCCGCTGCTTCCCTTGACGCCGTGGTCCAAGTCCAGGAACTCGTGCGCCGGGTATATATAGATCCCGCAATCGTCCGGTACATCGTCGGACTCGCCTATGTCACCCGTAACGCTTCCCAGTACTTGGAGCCCCGGCTGGCTAACGTGGTGGAATTCGGGGCCAGCCCGCGGGCGAGCATAGCCTTCAGCCAGGCAGCCCGCGCCATGGCGCTGCTCAAGGGGCGTGACCACGTCATTCCCGAGGACGTCAAGAACCTTGCGCATCGGATCCTGCGTCACCGCATCATCCTCGGATTCGATGCCGTGGTGGAGGAAATCTCCGTGGAGACCGTGATCGATGCCGTGGTGGCGTCCGTGCAGACGCCGTAGCGGGCCCGGACGTGCCCAGCCTCCTCCGACGCGTTAAATCGAAGATGTTCATCTTCGCCCACCGTAGGACACTGACCCTTCTGGACGGCGAGTACGGTTCGGTCTTCAAAGGCCGCAGCCTGGACTTCGATGAACTCCGCGCATATGTCCCTGGTGACGAGGTCCGCGACATCGATTGGAAGGCCACGGCACGGCACGGATCCCCCCTTGTGAAGCGCTACGTTGCAGTCCGCCGGCACACAGTCCTTCTCCTGGTGGACACCGGGAGGAACATGGCCGCACAGGCATTGTCCGGGGAAACCAAGAAGGACATCGCCGTGCATGCGGCCGGAGTGCTGGGTTACCTGGCTTCCCGGCACGGTGACGACGTAGGTCTCCTGCACGGGAACGCCACAAGGTCCACGTACATCCCGCCCCGCAGTGGTGAGGAGCATTTGGAACGGCTGCTCCGCGACGTGGATGCGAGCGCTTCCCTGGACGGACAGGCCAGTGGGATCGCCGAGCAGCTGGACTATGTGTTGCGGTACCTGAAGGGGCGTTTGCTCATCGTCGCCGTGGCGGACGAGTTCCTTCCGGACGCCCGCACGGAGACCTTGATGCGGAGGCTGCGCGGCCGGCACGAGGTGCTGTGGCTGACAGTCTGCGATGCCGAGCTCGCCGCCGAACCCGGGAACCGGATGCAGGAAAGCACGGATGTGGGCACCGGGCAAGGAATTCCCCTGTCCTTGGCCGTGGATCCCACGGTACGTGCCGCCTACGCTGCGGCAACGCTGGAACGCGAGCGGCGGCGTCAGGATGTGTTCTACCGGCTGGGAATCGCCGAGGAACAAACCACGGGCAGCGAGGACGTCCTAGGTTCAGTCTTCGCTCTCCTCGAAAAGCACCGTTCCCGCGCCTTCACGGCAAGGACCCCTACCAAGGGCGGTAGCCGTGCAGGATGAAGCGGGCTTCTATTCGCCCCTGCAATACCAACCGCAATGGTTATGGCTCGGGCTTATGCTCGTGATCCTCATCGGAGCCTGGTACGCCTGGGTTCTCTTCTCGGACCGTAAGAAGGCTCCCGTCCGCCAAGACGCGCCGGTCCGCCAAGTTCCTGACCTGGACACGTTACGAGCCGCCTGCCTGTCTGCAATCGAGGCCACCTCAGCGGACGCCGACGCCGGTCGCCTGACGGAGCGCGACGCGCACCAGAGGCTCAGCTTTCTCGTGCGGGAGTTCGCCGGAGCGGCCACGGGCCTGCCTATGACCTCCATGACCCTCCAAGACCTCCAGCGCCACGAATTCAAGGAGCTGGCGGCAGGAATAGCCGGCATCTACCCCAATGAATTCGCGCCCCTGCCGATCCACTCCGTGAGCCAATCCGCAGAAGCAGCACGTCAGGTGGTGCTCGCATGGAACTGAGCTACTGGTGGATACTTCCCCTGGCCGCAGCAGCGGTGACAGTCACCGCGTGGCTGTCCCGCCGTCGTCGTGCCCCACAGACCAGGCCCATCGCCTACGGTGAGCGGCTCACTGACCTCCCCGAATACCGGCAGGCGTTACGCCGGCACCGTACACGCCTGGCGCTCGCCGTGGTGTTGGGCGCCGTATTCCTCGCCGCCACCGCCACGGCTGCTGCAAGACCCATCCACCGATCAACGGAGCAACCGGAAATCAGGAACAGGGACATTGTGCTCTGCCTGGACGTGTCCGGGTCCATGACCAGCACAGATGCCGCCTTGGCAGCAGTATTCGAAGACCTGGCCAAGGAATTCGATGGCGAGAGAATCGGCATGGTCATCTTCGACAGCAGCAGCGTGCAGCTCTTCCCGCTCACCGACGACTACCAGTACGCAGCCGAACAACTCACCCAAGCCAAAGAAGCCTTGGACAGCGGCACAGGGTCCTTCTTTGACGGCACGTGGAACGGGGAAGGGTCCTCACTCATAGGGGACGGGCTGGCAAGCTGCGTACAGAGCTTCCCCGGCACTGACACAGGGGAGCGCTCGCGGTCCGTGGTCCTGGCCACGGACAACTTCCTTTCCGGGGAACCGATCTTCACCCTGGATGAAGCCTCGGCCCTGGCCGCCGAGAAAAAGGTGAAGGTGCACGCGCTCAACCCCGGCGACATGGACTATGGCGGGCAACCCGATCAGCCAGGGGCCCAGCTCAAAGCAGCAGCCCAACGAACCGGCGGCACCTACTTCACCTTGGATAGCCCGGACGCCGTTAAGGGCATCGTCCAGAAAGTGCAGGAGACCGAAGCCACCAGCTACCTTGCAGCGCCCCGGGTAGTGCTCGACGATGCTCCTGCATGGCCCCTGGGAATTGCCGTGTTTGCCGGTACGGGGATGCTCCTGCTCGGATGGCGGTTGGAACCATGACCTTCGCCCCTCTTGTCCCGTGGCCCCTCCTGGCATTGGCCTGCGTGGCCTTGCTGAGCTTCACGGCCTGGACCCTGGTGCTTCGCAAGCGAAGCCGGCCGCAACAACCCTGGAAACCCGCAGCCCTGCGCAGTGCCGCCGTGCTCCTCCTGCTCCTTGCAGCCCTGCGCCCCGGTTGGACCGGAGGCCAAGCCCAAACCGGCACCGCAGACCTGGACGTCTTCTTCGTGGTGGACACCAGCACCAGCATGGCCGCAGAAGACTACAAAGGAACCAGCCCCCGGCTTTCAGGAGTTCAACAGGACGTCATGGCCATCGCCAAGGAACTCGCCGGAGCCAAATTCTCGCTCATCACCTTCGACAACAAAGCCACCGTACGCGTACCACTCACACAGGACGCAACAGCGCTGCAAACGGCCATGGCCACCTTGCAACCCCAAAACAGCAGGTACGCCAAAGGAAGCAGCGTCACCGGCGCGGCGCAACTCCTGAAAGACAGGCTCCAGACGGCCAGGCAGCAACACCCAGGACGCCCCGCACTGGTCTTTTACGCCGGCGACGGTGAGAACACCAGCGCAGAAGCGCCGTCGCCCATGGACTCCGCCAACGTGGCCGGGGGAGCGGTGCTCGGGTACGGAACCGGGCAGGGCGGCCGGATGAAGGAAACCTCCAACGCCGACGCCGGATACGTCAGGGACAGAACCTCCGACACCCCGCAGGATGCCGTCTCACGGATGGACGAAGGGCAGTTGCGGACCATCGCAGACCAGCTCCACGTCCCCTACACCCACAGGACAGGCACCGAGCCAACCTCGGACATGTTGAGCCATGCCCGCCCGGGAGCCATCACCGCAATGACCCCCGACGGTCCGGGCCGCGTGGAACTTTACTGGCTGCTGGCCCTGGCCGCTTTCCTGCTGGCAATCCACGAACCGTTGCGGCATCTCACCGCCCTCCAGTCGCTTCGGCCCGCCGTGCGGAAGGAGCCCACCCCATGAACGACGACAACGCACGACGACGGCGAAGCAGGCTGGCGCTCTACTCAGCACCACCTGCGCTACTGGCGCTCGCGGTTGCGGCGAAGCTCCTGAGCGTTGATGTGCTTGGCGCCTCTGCCGGGCAGGCCTTCGACGCCGGGGAGCAAGAGGGGGTGGCCGGTGCGGCGTCGTGGTTGCAGGTAGCAAACCTTGTGGAGCCACATAAGGGACTTTTCGCCTCCGGTGATGCCCATGTTCTTGCGGGTGACTTTGCCGCCGCGCGGGAGGACTTTGAAGCGGCGTTGGAGGCCGGCCCCGGTGTGGACGAATGCAGGGTGCGCGTCAACCTTGTGTTGAGCATCGAGAAGCTGGGGGATACGGCCGGGGATCCGGAAGCAGCGGCACGCTTGTTCAGGGAGGCCAAGGCCGGGGTAGAAAGCGCACCGCCGCAATGCCATGCTGTGGGTCCGGCTAACTCCGCAGGTGAGGGTGAGAACCTGGATGCGGCCCGGGATCGTCTCAACGGGAAGATCTCAGCGGGTGAGTCGCCGCGCAACGATCCATCCACGTCCAACCCGGATACCCGGACTTCCCCTAACGAGGAGCAACTCCGGCAGCTAGAGGAGAACGCCAAGCAGGCCCAGCTTGAACGTTCGGAGGGTCAGGAACGGGGCGAGTACCTGCGGGGGCCGGACAAAGCCCCGGGGGTGGACCGTCCGTGGTGAGTTGTTACACGACGTAGTTACGACTCCCAGAGAATTTCGTCGTCCACCACGCCGTCCTCGTCAGCTGCAGCCACCAACAGTTCGTCGGTGAAGTGTGAGCCGAGGGTGAAATCCAGTACGAAGTATCGTTCCGGCTGGCCGGGATAGATGGCCACGTGGCCAAGCTTGAGGGCTTTCAGGAAGACGTCGTTGGTGAGCTGGCCTTTGTCTTTGACGCCGAAGACGGATTGGAGTTGCTCTTCCTTGAGCTGCGAACAGTGAAAATGGAGGAACTGTTGGGGGTTGGTGCCGTCCTGGTCCAGTTCGTCGGCGATCATTTCCCTGACTTGGTCCACGAGTTCGGGCAGGAAGCGCAACCTGTAGTCCACCTTGCGCATGGCCGCTTCATCGAAATGGTCGTGCGCGGTGACGTTGAGGTCCAACTCAAGCTGGTTGCCGCCAAGTTCGTGTCTCGCAACGAAGCAATGTTCACGCCCGTGGTTGAGCTCGATCTCCCCAAAATGTTTGCTCGCTACCTTGCCCATGTGATCAATCTAACCCCATCAACCGGCGGGTTCCAGCACTTCGCTCCAATTCACCCTTTGGGGTTCCGGCCCTTGACAGGAGCGGATTTCAGGGGGTGGAGGCCACTCTTTCCCGAGGTGTCCCTCAGGGTGTCAGCGAGCAGCTGTGTGAACAACTGCACTTGGGCTGTCCTCTTTTCATTGATGAGAAGAGCGAAGACGTTCCGGGCCAGGCGGATGTCCGGAACATCAAGAACAACGACGCCGGGTGGCCGGTTGCGCAGCGCCAGTTCCGGTACCAGCGATGCCCCCAGGCCGGCAGCGGTCATCTCCAGGCTGGCATGGAAGTCATCGCTGTAAGCCACCACGCGGGGGTGCAGGTTGCAGCTGGCGAAGAGGCGTTCGATGACCAGAGCATCGCTGGTGCCGGGGTGGTGGACGATCCATGGCATGTCCGAGAGGTGAGCCGCTTCGATCTCGGCGTCTTCCCGGATTTTCCATGATGCAGGCAGCACCACTCGGAAGTCGTCGTCGCCAATCCACTGACGTTCCAGGGAGTGCGGCCAGGCCAGACCGGATTGCCCCACTTGATAAACCAATGCCACATCCAGTTCGCCGCCGGTGCGAAGTCCTTGGATGGTCTGGGCCGGTTCGGCCACTGAGACGCGGAGCTCAATGCCCAGTCTCTTCCACCGATCGTTCCGGAGGATCTCCGGCAGTACATAAGTGGCGAGGCTGGGGAAAATACCCAGTCTCAGCTCCTGGGCGGGGGAGTCGTTGGTCCTTGAAGCCGCGGCCATGAGGGCTTCGACGTCGGTCAGCACCTTGGACGCGTGCCGGGTCATGGTCACCGCGGCCTCGGTGGGAATGACGCTGCGGGCAGAGCGTTGGAAGAGTTCGACGCCGGTATCGCGTTCCAGCGCGGCCATCTGTTGGGACACTGCCGACGCTGTGTAGCCGAGTTGGGCGGCCGCTGCGGCGAAGGAACCCAGCCGGGTGACCTCCATCAACGTGCGGAGATGGAGAAGGTTGACCATCAGGCGATTTTAGCTGTTCGCCACGCCACATTTTCAAACTGTCACGACACGCCGTATCCGGGCGACACGCTGAAGATTAAATGTGGCTAAGTAGTCCACAGGGTGTGGATGACATCTCTCAATTTCGCGGAATCACGGACATTTTGAGGTCCCTTGCCTGTGGACGAGCGGTGGATTGAATGACATACTTGTAATACATCATCTTGGGGTTCCAGTTCGGCGCTTGCACTACATGTAGTATCGATTTACGGATTGAGCGGGAAACCAGCACAAGACAAAATCAGAGCGTGTTGGCTGTCACGGCAGCCCGCGGGCCGGTATCGGATTCAGTAATAAAGTTCCGGTTGAGCCCGCCAGATACGAAGAGAATCAGACTTCAACTTAGGGGACAGGGATCATGACCGTAACGGTTTACACGAAGCCGGCCTGTGTTCAGTGCAACGCAACCTACCGAGCACTCGACAAGAAGGGCATTGCCTACCAGAGTGTGGACATCTCCCAGGACGCCGAGGCCCTCGAGCGCCTCAAGGCACTGGGTTACCTGCAGGCGCCGGTTGTCGTCACCGAGCAGGACCACTGGTCTGGTTTCCGCCCGGACAAGATCGAGGAACTGGCCCAGGCCGTTTCCTCCGTGGCCTAAGTTTTATTCAAACTTCGCCACCACATCACACTAAGAATTCCTATGTAGTAGAGGTGACTCCCATGGCACCGCTGGCAGCGGCACCCGTACGCGATGCTGCGGAAGCTGTGACCACGAGGAGTCACCTCATCTACTTTTCCTCGACTTCCGAGAACACCAAACGATTCGTCCAGAAACTGGGTATGGATGCAGCACGCATCCCGCTATATGCCCAGGACGCTCCGCTTCAAGCTCTGGAACCCTTCGTCCTCGTGCTGCCTACTTATGGCGGGACAAACGGCGAAGGTTCCGTGCCAAAGCAGGTCATCAGATTTCTCAACGATCCCAGGAACAGGGAACTGATCCGCGGTGTTATTGGAGCAGGGAACACCAATTTCGCGGACAACTACTGCGCAGCAGGGGACATCATCTCCGTTAAGTGCAGGGTGCCGCATCTTTACAAATTTGAACTCATGGGAACGCCGGAAGACGTTCAGCGGGTCAACGAAGGGCTGGAAAAGTTTTGGACACAACTGTCGCAGAAACAGAAGTAACCGGGGGCGCTGTGGACACGGTCAAGAAGCCGCTGCCTGAGGCCTTCAAGGGCTTGGGTTATCACGAGCTCAACGCCATGCTGAACCTGTATGGCCCCAACGGCGAGATCCAGTTTGAAGCTGACCGTGAAGCTGCGCACCAGTACTTCCTGCAGCACGTGAACAACAACACGGTGTTCTTCCACGACCTGGAAGAGAAGCTCGACTACCTGGTGAAGAACCAGTACTACGAGCGCGAAACCCTCGACCAGTACACGATGAACTTCATCCGCGATCTCTTCAACCGCGCGTACAAGAAGAAGTTCCGCTTTGAGACATTCCTTGGCGCTTTCAAGTTCTACACGTCCTACACGCTGAAGACTTTTGACGGCAAGCGTTTCCTGGAGCGCTACGAAGACCGCGTCTGCATGGTCGCCCTGCACCTGGCCCGCGGCGACGAAGACCTGGCCAACCGTCTTGTTGATGAAATCATCGACGGCCGCTTCCAGCCGGCTACCCCCACGTTCCTCAATGCAGGCAAGGCACAGCGCGGCGAGCTCGTCTCCTGCTTCCTGCTCCGCATCGAAGACAACATGGAGTCGATCGCCCGCGCCATCAACTCCGCGCTTCAGCTCTCCAAGCGTGGCGGCGGTGTAGCTCTCTCGCTCACCAACATTCGTGAGCACGGCGCCCCGATCAAGCAGATCGAGAACCAGTCCTCCGGCGTCATCCCCGTGATGAAGCTCCTCGAAGACAGCTTCTCCTACGCCAACCAGCTTGGTGCCCGCCAGGGTGCAGGTGCCGTGTACCTGCACGCCCACCACCCGGACATCCACCGCTTCCTGGACACCAAGCGTGAGAACGCTGACGAGAAGATCCGCATCAAGACGCTCTCCTTGGGTGTTGTGGTTCCGGACATCACGTTCGAGCTCGCCAAGAAGAACGAGGACATGTACCTCTTCTCCCCGTACGACGTGGAGAAGGTCTATGGTGTTCCGTTCTCCGACATTTCGGTGACCGAGAAGTACTACGAGATGGTTGACGATTCTCGGATCAAGAAGACCAAGATCAGCGCCCGTGAGTTCTTCCAGACCCTCGCGGAGATCCAGTTCGAGTCCGGCTACCCGTACATCATGTTCGAGGACACCGTGAACCGGGCTAACCCGATCGACGGCAAGATCACCATGAGCAACCTGTGCTCAGAGATCCTGCAGGTTTCCTCGCCGTCCATTTACGCCGAGGACCTCAGCTACGAGACCGTGGGTAAGGACATTTCCTGCAATCTCGGTTCCATGAACATCGCCAAGACCATGGATTCGCCGGACTTTGGCCGCTCCATTGAGACGTCCATCCGCGCCTTGAGCGCTGTGTCCGACATGTCCTACATCAACTCGGTGCCGTCCATCGCCCAGGGCAACGCCCAGAGCCACGCGATTGGCCTCGGACAGATGAACCTGCACGGTTACCTGGCCCGTGAGCACGTCCACTACGGTTCCGAAGAGGGCCTGGACTTCACCAACATCTACTTCTACACGGTGCTGTTCCACGCTCTGCGAGCTTCCAACCGCCTCGCTATCGAGACCGGCCAGAAGTTCGGCGGCTTCGAGAAGTCCACTTACGCTTCCGGTGAGTTCTTCGACAAGTACACCGAGCAGGAGTGGCTTCCGGAGACCGAGCGCGTTCGCGAGCTCTTCGCCGGCCACCACATCCCCACCCAGGATGACTGGCGTGAGCTGAAGGCTTCCGTCATGGAGCACGGCATCTACAACCAGAACCTCCAGGCTGTACCGCCTACCGGTTCCATCAGCTACATCAACAACTCCACGTCCTCCATCCACCCGGTGGCCGCCAAGATCGAAATCCGCAAGGAAGGCAAGATCGGTCGCGTTTACTACCCGGCTCCGTACCTGACCAACGACAACCTGGAGTACTACCAGGATGCCTACGAAATCGGCTACGAGAAGATCATCGACACCTACGCCGCTGCCACGCAGCACGTGGATCAGGGCCTGTCACTGACGCTGTTCTTCAAGGACACCGCCACCACGCGGGACATCAACAAGGCGCAGATCTACGCATGGCGCAAGGGCATCAAGACCCTCTACTACATCCGTCTCCGCCAGCTCGCGCTGGAAGGGACTGAGGTTGAGGGCTGTGTTTCGTGCATGTTGTAACCGAAATCGGTTGATTTCTGCGGCGACTGCCGCTGCAAAAACTAAAGAGTACGACGGCGGGTCACCACCCGCCGTCGTAGGCTTACCTCAAGAACACCATCGCTTAAGGGGATGACATGACCGAGAAGGTCAAGCTGCTGACACACGTCGAGGCCATCAACTGGAACAAGATCCAGGACGATAAGGACGTGGAAGTCTGGAACCGCCTCGTCAACAACTTCTGGCTCCCGGAGAAGGTGCCGCTGTCCAACGACGTCCAGTCGTGGCACACGCTGACGCCGGATGAGCAGCAGCTCACCATGCGCGTTTTCACTGGCCTCACCCTGCTGGACACCATCCAGGGCACTGTTGGCGCAGTCTCGCTGATCCCGGACGCGATCACCCCGCAT
Organism: Arthrobacter sp. TS-15; assembly: GCF_006964045.1. NCBI lineage: Bacteria > Bacillati > Actinomycetota > Actinomycetes > Micrococcales > Micrococcaceae > Arthrobacter > Arthrobacter sp. TS-15. Next base: position 92,429 of record NZ_SDXQ01000036.1, read on the forward strand.
GAAGAAGCCGTGTACACCAACATTGCCTTCATGGAGTCTGTGCACGCCAAGTCCTATTCGTCCATCTTCTCCACCCTGTGCTCCACCAAGGAGATTGACGACGCCTTCCGCTGGTCCCTCGAAAACGAGAACCTGCAGAAGAAGGCTCAGATCGTCATGGATTACTACCAGGGCGACGACCCCCTGAAGCGCAAGGTGGCCTCCACGCTGCTGGAGAGCTTCCTGTTCTACTCGGGCTTCTACCTGCCCATGTACTGGTCTTCACGGGCCAAGCTCACGAACACGGCTGACCTCATCCGCCTCATCATCCGCGACGAGGCCGTGCACGGCTACTACATCGGCTACAAGTTCCAGAAGGGTTTGGAGAAGGTTTCCGAGGCCCGCAAGCAGGAAATCAAGGACTACACGTTCGAGCTCCTGTTCGAGCTCTACGAAAACGAAGTCCAGTACACGCACGACCTCTACGACGGCGTCGGCCTGGCCGAGGACGTCAAGAAGTTCCTGCACTACAACGCCAACAAGGCCCTCATGAACCTCGGCTATGAGGCCATGTTCCCGGCTTCCGTCACCGACGTGAACCCGGCCATCCTGTCGGCCCTGTCCCCGAACGCCGACGAGAACCACGACTTCTTCTCCGGCTCAGGCTCCTCCTACGTGATCGGCAAGGCCGTCAACACGGAAGACGAGGACTGGGAGTTCTAAATCTTCACCTTGCTGTCGGTTCTTTCAGGGCCCCTCCCGCTTCGGCGGGAGGGGCCCTATTTTGTTGTCGCTCGCGATCCGCCAACAATTGGGAGCTCCGTCACGTTCTCCCGAAATGAAGCACTTCCTGTATGACGACGGATTCAGACTCTGTGGCGTCGTTGACCACCATCAATCGCGAGCACGTGAGCTAGATACGTGACGGTTCGTAAGGGCGTTATCATTCTGGATCATCTAAGTCCCAAAGTCCTTGTCCGCGTTATGGAAGAGGCAGAGGCATACCGAGGCCGCCTACTGAAGAGGACACTGGCGCATCTGCTCGTCAGCATCGTGGTCTGGCTTTTCGTTTGGATGGCGTCACTGAACGTGGACATGTCCTACAACCCGATCTTAAGGCGGATCCCTGGAGCTTCGGTGTTGTCGGGCTTCGGACTGCTGGCCACTCTAGTAGTGGCCGTCCAGCTTCAGGCACGATCCTTGAAGATCACTGACAAAAGGAAACACCCTGGCCCGGTTGAATTCCTAGATATGGCGTGCCGGGTTATTTCCCTTGCTGCTACAGGCCTGATGATGGTGTCCTTCGGGCAGTCTTTTGATTTCGGTTCATGGCCAAACCCTCCGCGTTTCGATGCTGTTCGCGGCCTCGGGTCTTTGGCCCTCGGCGGGCTTCTATCGCTGTTCGCCAGTGATGCTGCAGAGCACTCTAAGTTGGTTGACACCACGGCAGATGCTTACCTATGGAAACTTGTTCGCGAGAAGAAATCGGTACTCAGAGCCTTACCCCAGAGAAGGGTCGGCGCCCCCCGCCGACCCACTTGCCACGTTGTCATAATGTTTGCCATTTATCCGGTGTCCAGTGGCATTGTGGCAGCGTCGCTGGCGGGTGGGAAGGCGTTCATTCCAACTGTGGTCATCACCGCCGGCCTGGCATCTCTGGCTGTAGACCGGCTAAGCAAAATCTGTGTCCTTTGGTACAACAAGCAGTGGTGGTCAGTGACGGGAAGTGTGGCCATGGGCATACTCCTGTGGGCGATTTTCACGAGTCCGTTTATGGTGGCTGCGCTGGATATGGCCGCGGGGGGTCGCTGGGGGGTAAAGGCCACAGAGATCCTCGGCGGCTTGTTCCAATTTCTGGCTTTCTATATGGTGCTGACAGCTTTCCCCTTTTACGCTGGCGCATGGATGTGTTATTCGTCTGCCCGAGGCCGGGGTCTGGTCCTTGAAGTCGCGGTGCGGAAAACTCTGAGACAACTTCTGGCGCTTAGAAGGCGAACCGCCCTTCATACAGGTGCTGCTTCAAAGGAGCGTCCGATTGGTGGACCCGTCATGAGGATCCTTTCGGGCATGACGAGACGAGCGCCCATAATCGCGCTGGCTGCAACCGGGGTTATCTTCGTCTTAGGGGTGAGCTGGCTTGTAGTTTTTGGCCCCGGCACCGTCTCGGAACTGTTTCCTGGGCAATGAGTGGTCCTGTTCCCCAAGCGTCAGTAGAACTTGCATCATTCAAGAGGTATCGGCGTCCATAGGCTGGTGCCCGGGTAGGGGTGGAGCCTTGGATTGGTAGGTGTGCCCGGTGGGGGTGCGGATTTCCAGGGTGTGCACGTCGGCCTGTACTGCACGGGTGGTCCAGCCGGGGTTTTCCTTGGTGTGATTGCATGCTTCGCACAGACCAGCCCCGTTTGCGAGGTTCGTTTTCCCTCCTGAACGCCACGGAACCACATGGTCTGTGTGCCGGATGGGCGCATCACAATACGGCGTCCGGCAAGTGTCATCACGGGTCTCAATGAATCGCCGCAGCCTTGCCGGGAAGAACCGGGCCTTGGAATCCGTTGCCAGGAGCTCTCCGGTGCCCGGCGCGGTGTAGAGCCGACGGAGCCAGACATCGAACTCCTGGTCTTGGGCCGACTGTGATGTCTGTATTGCTCCTAAGCTGTTTGCTGTCGGCGGTGCGGCTGCCACTGGTGCGGGGGCGGTTAGCTCGGGACCGGCGTGCCTGACGTCAGCCACCGGCACGGAGCATTCGGCGGGCGCTGACTTTTCGGCCTGCCCTGAGCTTCCTTTTGGCCCCAGGCCGAGAAGTTTCCTTCCCCACTCTGCCGGGACGATTCCGTATCCCTTGAGCCGGGCCGGTTCACTATCGCCCTGAAAGAGCGTCCGGTCGGTCATGACCAGATCCAGGTTGATCCCCGAAAACCCACCCGGAGTGCCGGTAACCCGTTCAACCAGAGTGTCGGCCATGACCTGGCCACGGGTCGGGGCTACTCCACCAGACCCGACACCCCCGCCAGTGCCAGCACCACCTGTGGAACGGGCAGTATCAGCAGCCCGGGACAACGCAGCATAAACCGCCACCCCCTGAGCTACCGGCAACAGCGCCGTCAGGTACGTCATGGTGTCCGGCGCCGGACGCAAACTCACCGTCCGCTCAGCAGCGGCACGGCTGGCACGACCCACCACCGACCGCGGATCACGCCGATACGCAGCAGCCTTCACCGCCGCAACAATCGCCTTATCACCCTTGCCATCAAAAGTCCCGGTATCGGCGGCGAGTTCCTCATCCACCGCGCACCGGTCCTCAACAGACAAACACGCCGTTTCCTTCACGAGCAACGTGGCCCGCCATTCATTCAAGAGCCCGGCCCGCAACGCTGCCAAAGTGTGGGGCATCTCCACCACCAGCGCCTTCGCAAAACCCAGCAACCTCGACCCACGGTTCGGGGACTCCCGCCTCGCCAACGCCACCTGAGCCCCCACCCCTTTACCTTGGTCAGAGGCGGGAACGCCTTGCTGTGCCTGCTCCTGCCTCTGGGCCAGGTCAAAGGCAACAGCGATCTTGGCCTGCAAACTCGAGATAGCTGACTTCATATCTTCAAGCACCCGCAACTGCTGGATCAGATCACCACTGACGGTGCCCGACAGAACGAACCCTCCGGAGGTGGCAGGAAGACGCGCAGCGGAAACCGCCGCCTCCACTTGCCTTTCCCGAATCCGCTCCATGTCATAACTCTGGCAGGGGGCACTGACATTATTAGAGTCTCATTCCCGGGGAGGTGGCGACAGATCCGGCACTGAACCATCTCACCCTTGCTCACGTCTTCACATCAAGGGAGGATCATCACATCGTCGGGAGGATCGCCGTGGTGCAGCTGGAGAAGTTCGAGAAGTACTTGATCGAAGAGTTCTACGATGACTACCGCTCGGGAGAGATGTCGCATAAGACATTCACCCGGCGGGTGGCGTTCATCATGGGAAGCATGTCGGCTGCAGGGGCGGCCATGGCCTTGGTGGGCTGCACGCCGGAGGAGGTTCCCAAGACCACGGACCCGATGCCCACGCCATCGACCACGTCGTCGGCGGCTTCTCCGGGGAACACCGTGAACGCCACTACCGCGGTTCCCAACGCCAAGAGCCCGTTGTCCGTTCCAGAGGGCGCGGCGGGTCTGGTTACTGCCACAGTGAAGTTCGACTCCGGCGGGACGGAGATCAGCGGTTACCTCGCCCGGCCTGAGGGAAGCCAGAGGGGCCCAGGCGTGTTGATCTGTCACGAGAACCGCGGCCTCACCCCGCACATCCAGGATGTCGCACGGCGTTTTGCCAAGGAAGGGTATGCGGCGTTGGCACTGGACCTCCTCAGCAGGGAGGGCGGGACAGCGTCGATGGACCCGGATGCCGTCCCGGGCGCTCTGACGCAGGCGGGTGCCCAAAGGCACGTGGGTGACTTTAAAGCCGCCTTTGAGTACCTCAATGGCCAGGGTTATGTGGAGGAGGGCCGGATCGCGATGGTTGGCTTTTGCTTCGGTGGCGGGATCACGTGGCAGGCGTCAACAGAGATAGGCGGGCTCAAGGCCACATCGGCCTTCTATGGCCCCGCACCGGACTTGGCCAAAGTCCCCACTATCAAGCCGGCTGTGTTCGGTGTCTACGCCGAGAAGGATGCCCGCATCACCGGCTCCATGCCTCAACTTCAAGAGGCGCTGAATAAAACCAACGTCAAGCACCAGCTCAAGGTGTACCCCGGAGTTGACCACGCCTTCCACAACGACACCAGTGAACGCTACGTGGAGGCCCAAGCCACAGCAGCCTGGAACGACACCCTGGCTTGGTTTAAGGACAACGTCTAGGGGACCCTGCCCGAGAACTCAACGCTGCAAGCGCGCAGCCTCACTAGCCAGCTCGGCCTCCAAGGTCTCAATACTGGGCAGGCTCGCCACCAATTCATCCGGCAAGGAATCGGCGATGGAGGTTTTCCACTCTGCGATGCCAACGGGGGCGTTGAACCCACGCAGTGCGTACTCGGCCACCACGCTGTTCTTCTCCTTGCACAGAAGCAATCCGATGGTGGGCTTGTCGTCCGGGTGCGCCAGGAGATCGTCCACCGCAGCCATGTACATCCCAAGCTGGCCCAGGAACCCGGGTTCGAACTTCACGGCCTTGAGCTCTATCACCATGTAGCAGCGCAACTTCAGATGGTAAAAGAGCAGGTCCGCGAAGAACTCGTCGCCGGCAATTTCCAGCCGGACCTGCTCGCCCACAAAGGCGAAACCCTGGCCCAGCTCCAACAGGAATTTCTCCACATGCTTCACCAACTGCAGCTCCAGGTCCCGTTCAGTGTGCCGGTCACTCATGGACAAAAAGTCAAAGACGTAGGGGTCCTTGGTTGCCTGCTGCGCGAGATCCGAATCTGCAGGGACCATAGTGGCCGCAAAGTTGGTGATTGCTTGGCCTGATCGCTCATGGAGACGCGTTGAAATCTGGTGCGTCAGCACGTTGCGCGACCAACCGTGTTGGGCCGCTGCCGATGCGTACCAAAGGCGCGTGGCGGCGTCGTCGAGCTTTTCCAGCAGCGCGATCTGGTGGTACCAGGGCAATGTTGCAAGCGGCGCTTGCAACATTGGGAAGTCAGGCCACGCCTGCGCGAAGCTCTTCATATACCGAAGGTTCCTGGGGGAGAAGCCCTTCGCGTCAGGGAACCGGGTGCGGATGTCGGCGGACAGCCGGGTGACTACTTTGGCACCCCAGCCTTGCTCGGATTCACGTTCGGCCAGCTGTCGGCCAATGCTCCAGTAGGAGTTCAGCAACTCACTGTTGGCGGCCGCCAGAGCCCGGGTCCTGCCGACGCGGACCTGGTCAGCCACCGTGTTGAGCAGTGTGGGGTACCAGTGGGGCATGGACGAGGCCGCCGGGACACCCGGAAATGATGCCTCGGTGGCGAGCTCTTGGGACGGCATGTTGCTCCTGTCGATTGCTGGTGGCACCACGCTATGGGAAGGCACTGACAAAATAGACGGGTGAGTGAAGCCGGTGAATTCGTGGACTACACGCTGCAGATGGAGTCCACCTGGGAGAAAGCTGCAGAGGCCAGTGAGCGTTTGGGCGGGACCTTGAAGGTGTATGGCGCGTCGGTGGGCGCAGTACGGGGAACCGTGAGGGACATGCTCAAGCGGTACAAAACCCTGGACCATGACGACGTTACTGCCTTGAGCTCGGAGTTGTGGGCTGAGCCTGTGTTCGAGAGGCGACTTGCAGCAGTGGTTCTGCTGCAGACCAAAGTCAGCGTTCTGGTCAACACGGACCTCACCCGTATAGAGGGTTTCATCAGGCAGTCCGGGACACGGGAACTGGTGGATCCCCTCGCCAAAGATGTGGTCCGCCCATTAATGGACCGGTTGGAAGGCCTCGCTAAGGAACGCGCGGAACGCGTATTGGAGCGCTGGGCCGCTGATCCGGACGCTGAACTGCGGCACGCAGCGGCTTTGGTGGTAGGCGCCGCGACCCCTTGATAAGCACCAACGACGCGCCTACTCTTTGCCTCACCACAGGCCAGTGAATTGAGAGGCAGGTTCGTTGATGAAATCGCTGTGGTTGGACCGGGAATCCCGCTTCATGTCCGACTCAATTCCCGAAGAAAAGCACTTTGACACCATAGTGGTGGGCGCGGGGCTCACCGGTATGGTGGCTGCCCTGCTGTTGTCCAGGTCCGGGCAGCGCGTGGTGGTCTTCGAAGCCAGGACACTCGGCGCTGTGACCACCGGTAACACCACCGGTAAGTTAAGCCTCCTCCAAGGAGGAGCCCTTTCGGCCTTGCGCGGCCAGTATTCGCTGAAGGTGGTGCCGGCCTATGTGGAGGCCAATAAGTCCGGCCAAGCCTGGCTGACGCAGTATATGGAGCAGCAGGGCATCCCGTTTCAACGCCGGACCGCGGTCACCTTCGCAACCACGGACGACGGCGGCCAGCGGCTCCGCAAGGAGGCTGCGGTTTCGCGGGACGCAGGTTTGGACGTCCACTTCAGCCGTGACGCCGGGCTGCCGTTCCCCATAGTGGAGGCTTTGGAACTCGAAGGCCAGGCCCAGATTCACCCCATGGATGTGCTAGAAACCCTTGCCAGGGACATTCGAGGCCATGGCGGCCTCATTGTCGAGGGCATGCAGGTGGAGAACGTAGCTTCCGGGCAGCCTATGGAGGTCTCCACGGGCAAGGGCACTTTCACTGCAGACACTGTGGTGATAGCTACGGGCACCCCCATCCTGGACCGCGGACTGTATTTTGCCAAGCTTGAGCCCAACCGCTCCTATGCGGCTGCGTTGAAGGTCCCGGGCGATCTTCCGACGGGCATGTATCTGTCCATCGATTCACCTACCCGCTCGCAGCGCACCCACCCTACACCCGAAGGAGAGCTGCTCCTGGTCGGTGGTTATGGGCACACGGCGGGCCGGGCTGCATCACCTAAGTCGCATTTGGATGACCTGCTGGGGTGGGCCACCCGGCACTACCCCGGAGCCGAAGTCACCCATACGTGGTCGGCTCAGGATTACCAAGCCACCAACCTGATGCCGTTCTTCGGCAAGCTTCCCCGCGGCCACGGACGCATCTTTTTCGGCACCGGCTACAACAAGTGGGGGATGAGCAACGGGGTAGCGGCAGCCCTATCCATCACCTCGGACATCCTGGGCGGCCAATCCGATTGGGCCACCACCATCCATCACCGCGTCACCTCGCCCCAAGGAGCGCTCCAAGCCGTGCGGTTGAACGCGAGCACCACCAAGCGAATGGTGGAGGACAGGGCAAGAATCAAGGCCAATCCTGACATCACGGATCAAACGCGTCCAGCCGAAGGAACCGGCGTTGTGGGGCTGTACAAGGGTGAACCAGCCGCAGTGTCCACCGTGGACGGCAACGTTTGCATGGTTTCGGCCAGGTGCTCACACCTGGGTGGCATCGTGACGTGGAATGATGCCGAAAAATCGTGGGACTGCCCTCTGCACGGTTCGCGCTTCACCCCCGAGGGCAAATATCTTGAGGGTCCTGCAACCCATCATTTGCAGGAGTCGCCGGTCAAGAAGAAGGACTAGCTCAGCCGATCGATGCGCCGTTGGGCTTGATCGGCGGCGCGGCGTTGCTGGGTTGCGGCCCGCACGGCCCGTTTCTTTTCTGATTCCGCGGATTCTGCATCACGGGTGACTCCAATGAGTTCGGCTTCAAGGGTTGCCAGACGTTTCTTGAGGTCTTCAATGTCGGCTTTGAGTGTGGTTCGGCGATCAGCCAGTGCATTGACGGTGTCCCACGCTTCGGATGCTGCCGCTTCTGCTTCCCTGGCCGTTTGGTCGGCGACGTCGAACTCGCTGCGGGCCTCTTTCAGTGCTGCTTGCTGCTTGGCGGCCCGCCGATCGGCCAAAGACGTCGCTTCTTCCTTGGAGGACTTCTGTTGCGGTGCCTTCCCCTTGGGCGGAGTGTCTTGGGACGTCGGAGTGCTCTTGGCGTGTGGTGGGGGCACCTTCTTGACTGATCTCTCGACTGATCGCTCTTGTGTAGCTTCGGTCGCTTCGTCATCGGGACCTGCCGCAGCTATTGCTCCTGCAAGGTCCACTGCTTCGAAGCCGCTGCCGCTGAGCCCCCTGACCAGCCTGCCCGTTCGTACCGCGGCGGCTGCCCCGGCATCGGCCATGGCCGCCCTGAAAGTCTGCTCAACATCGGACGTTGCGGCCGCGCTCAGTGGAGCCCCCAGCTCTGCAGCGAGATCCCTGGCCGAATGGACGGCTGTTGTCAGCTGACTTTGGCGTTGCTGCCCGAGTTCACGGAATGCTTCGGTGTCCTGCTCCTCCTGGGCGCCTCGTAACGAAATGCCAAAACGTACGACGCCGTCAATTACCTCGGGTTTGTGAACGGCCAGGATGTTGATGGCCCAGGCTCCGGCAGCCGGCTTGGGAAGGCTGCCGATCTCTTGAGCCAAGTCTCTTTGCCCGGCGTCCTTCGCTTTGCGCACCAGAGCAGTACGTTCCGCCGTGAATTCACGAGGTGTCACGGCGTACAGCTCCTGGGCGGCGTCGCGGAGGTCCATGGAATCATCCTAGGGTTTGACCGTAGGAGTCCGGGACCTGGTCTTCAGCGAAGCGCTGCTTAGGGTAGCCTAAGTCGAGTGGATCAGATCATGAGTTTGCCCTTCGGCGTCGCACTCGCAGCGCTCTTCGCGATTGTCATGATCCGTGTCAACGTTACTTATTGGATCGGGCGGGGGGCCATGGCCGGGTTCGCACATACCCGCTTCGGTGGTTCTTTGGAGCGGCCCAAAGCTGCCCGCGCCCAGGCGCTGATCCAGCGCTGGGGCCCGTACGCCGTCGTACTGTCTTTTCTGACTGTTGGCCTCCAAACTGCCATTAACCTCGCAGCCGGTGCCGCCCGTATGCCACTCCGACGATATTTGCCCGCAGCTGTGGCAGGTTCTGTGATCTGGGCCCTGCTCTACGCAACCATTGGTCTTGCCGCTCTGGAGGCATGGTTGGCGGTAGCCGCCGCATCACCTGGTGGAGCTGCTGTGGGCGTGGCGGTCCTGGTGGCCGCCATTACGTGGGTTGTTGTGTTCCGTCGGCGTCGGGCACGGGCCAAATCAGCGGATACAGTGGTCTGAGTTCTACAGCTGGATCGGCGAAAGGCCTGGGTTGACTACTGCATTACCGGAACTGGCGGACGGCGACTTTTACTACGAATCACTGGGTGGGGGCCGCTACCGGTCCACCCTTCACGCCCAAGGTGCCTGGAATCCCCACGAACAACATATGGCTCCGGCGTCGGGCATCATCGCAGATGCCTTGGTCCGTCATGAACCACGCGAAGACGTCCGCCTGGCGCGGATCAGCTATGAAATCCTCGGGCTGATTCCCGGCGGTGAATTCCAGGTCACCACCTCGACGATGAGGCCGGGAAGGACCATTGAACTCCTTCAGGCAGAGCTTTCGGCAGGGGGTCGCGTGGCTATCCGTGCCGCCGCGTGGCGCATGATCACCAGCGACACCAGCGCCGTGGCCGCGGTGGAGGATGAGTCCATGCCGGCCCCTGATGAATGCAAGCCATGGGATGGGGCGAGCGTGTGGCCCGGTGGTTACATCCGGTCTTTGGAGATGCGCATCGCTGAGGGACACCGTCCTGGATCAGGCAAGGTTTGGATCCGGACGTCTCATCCGCTGACGAACCACAACGACAGCTCCGATGTGGCCCGCCTGTTGGGGCTGGTGGACACCGCGAATGGCATAGCCGCACGCGTTCCTCCGGGTGAAAACAGCTACATTTTTCCTAACGTGGATCTTCAAATCCATATGTATCGCGCTCCGTCCGGTGAATGGCTGGGTCTGGATAACAAGGTCTCTTTCGGAGCGGACGGCATCGGCCTGACCTCCACTGTGCTCCATGACCTCAACGGACCCTTCGGGCGGGCCGAGCAGATCCTGACCCTGAGGAAAAGCTGATGAGCGGGTTGGAAGCAGAGGCCCGCCAGCTCACTGTCTACCGCCAGAAGGAATCCATGGGTGCGGCTGCGGACCTTGATTTCGCTTTGGAGCTGCTTCAGCATGCCCGTAACGGAAATCTGGGCCCGTCCCTTCGCCTGTATCGACCACAGCCCACGGTTGCTTTCGGTCAGCGCGACGCCAACTTGCCAGGATTTCAGGCTGCGGCAGAGGCGTGCCGGGAGCTGGGGTTCGAGCCGCTCATACGCAAAGCCGGAGGCCGCGCCGCTGCTTATCACCAAGGGACCTTGGTCATTGATCACATTGAGCCTCACCCTGACGCGATCGTTCGCGCCAAAGCCCGTTTTTCCGAGTTTGGTGAGCTGCTGGCCGGAGCGCTGAGAAGCGTAGGCGTTCATGCCGCCGTCGGTGAGATTCCCGGTGAATACTGTCCGGGGGAGTTTAGTGTCCACGGCGAGGACCCCGATTTCCCTGCACACCGCATCAAACTGATTGGTACAGCCCAACGTGTGGTTTCCGGCGGGTGGTTGTTCAGTTCGGTGATTGTGGTGGAGGATTCCAAGCCCATTCGTGAAGTCCTGGCGGCGAGCTACGCGGCGCTTGGGTTGGAGTGGGATCCTGCCACTGCTGGTGCGGCCAATGACCTGCTCCCGCACCTGGATGTTCAGTCGGTGGAGGATGCCGTTGTTGAGGCTTACCGCGGGTACGCGGAAGTTCTCGACGGCGACTTCCGCAGCCTAGTGGGGTAGGGGCGTCAGCCCGTACCCCACTATTTGCGCTTGGTGTCAGTGCCCGCGGGCGATCCATTCATCCAGGTGCGGCTTCTCTGCGCCGATGGTGGTGGAATCGCCGTGTCCCGTGCGGACCACGGTTTCCTCCGGTAGTGGCAGGAGCTTTGTCCGGATGGACTCGATGATGGTGGGGAAATCGCTGTAGGACCGTCCGGTCGCACCGGGTCCGCCTTGGAAGAGCGTGTCTCCGCTGAAGAGTGTCTCTTCGCTTGCAAGGTGGAACGAAACGGATCCTGGAGAGTGTCCGGGAGTGTGGATCGCTTTCACCGTTGCGCCGGCCACGGTGAACTCGTCACCGTCCACGATCGCCACATCAGGGTCAACGTGGGGGAACACGGCCTTCCACAGCATCCAATCGTCCTGATGCAGGTGGATGGGAGCCGTGACGAGCTCCCGGAAAGCACCTGCGGAACTGATGTGGTCGTCATGGCCGTGTGTTAGCAGGATGGCTTTGACGTCTCGGCCACCCACGGCCGCACGGATTGCTTCAGGGTTGTGGGCGGGGTCGATGACGATGCATTCGGTGGCGTTGCCGATGATCCAGACGTTGTTGTCCACGTCCCAGGTTCCTCCGTCGAGGGAGAATGTCCCGGAGGTTACTACCTGATCGATCGTGAGGTTGCCGGCGCTCACAGTTCAACCACCGATCGGAGGACTGCGCCATCGTGCATTTTGTCGAACGCCTCTTCCACCTGGTCGATGGTGATGCGCTCTGTAACGAAGGCGTCCAGGTCCAGTTTGCCCTGCTTATACAGGTCCACGAGCATGGGGAAGTCACGGGAGGGCAGGCAGTCGCCATACCATGAGGATTTGAGTGAACCGCCGCGGCCGAAGACATCCAGCAGCGGCAGTTCCAAGGTCATCTCCGGTGTGGGGACACCAACCAGGACAACGGTGCCTGCGAGGTCGCGGGCGTAGAACGCCTGCTTATAAGTTTCGGGACGTCCGACGGCGTCAATCACCACGTCTGCGCCGAAGCCGGCTGTCAAGGCCCGGATTTCCTCGATGGGGTCCGCTGCGGATGAGTCCACGGTGTGGGTTGCGCCGAGGTCCTTGGCACGCTGGAGCTTCTTTGCGTCGATGTCGACGGCAATGATGGTGGTGGCCCCTGCGAGCGCGGCGCCGGCGATGGCTGCTACGCCCACTCCTCCGCAGCCGATCACAGCAACGGAGTCGCCTCGCTTGACGTTGCCGGTGTTGAGCGCTGCGCCCAAACCTGCCATGACGCCGCAGCCGAGCAGGCCGACGGCGGCGGCATCGGCGTCGGGGTCTACCTTGGTGCATTGGCCGGCGGCGACCAGGGTCTTTTCGATGAACGCGCCGATGCCGAGGGCCGGTGAGAGTTCCGTGCCGTCTTCGAGGGTCATTTTTTGGGTGGCGTTGTGGGTGTTGAAGCAGTATTGGGCTTGGCCGCGGTTGCATGCGCGACAGTTGCCGCAGACTGCACGCCAGTTCAGGACGACACGGTCGCCCGGGGCTACGTCTGTGACGTCGGGGCCTACTGCGCTGACAACGCCGGTGGCTTCATGGCCGAGGAGGAACGGAAAGTCGTCGCTGATGCCGCCGAGTTTGTAGTGGAGATCGGTGTGGCAGACGCCGCTGGTGAGGATGTCCACCAAGGCTTCGCCGGGGCCGGGTTCCGGGACGAGGATGGTTTCCAGGGTTGCGGGGGCGCCTTTGGAGCGGACGACGACACCTTTGACTGCGTGGACCATGGGATGTTCCCTTCGGGCTTTTGGGGCGCGGGTCCTTTCTGTGGTGCAAAAAGGGCCCGCTACGGATTCCCATTCTGTCTATCACAGGTGGCAGACAGAGTGGGATTGTTCCGTGCGGGCCCAACAGCGGTGGTGTGGCAGACTATGCGGCCAGTCGGCTCTCCACCTCGGAAGCGGACGGGTTGGTGGCCGCGGTTCCGTCAGGGAAAAGCACGGTGGGTACGGTGCGGTTGCCTCCGTTGAGCTGCTCGACGAGTTCGGCCGTGCCATCTACTTCTTCGATGTTGATCTCGGTGTAGCCGATGCCCTTGGCGTCCAGCTGCTTTTTGAGGCGGTTGCAATAACCGCACCAGGTGGTCGAGAACATGGTGATGGTGCCGGAGTCGGGAGTGAAGTCCACAGAGCTCTCCTCAGTATGGGTTGTTAATGCAGGGTGGTTCGTCGGTAACAACGGTAACCCGCGTCCGAATAATTCCCGTTCGGCAGCAGGGCCGGGTTACGTCACATGCCGGTGCTGGTGCGTTGTCCGAGGAGAGGGCAGACTGTTGCCATGTGTGGACGTTATGTAATGGCTCGTGCGGTGGGGGACCTCCTCGCTGATTTTGACGCCGAACTTGAGAACGAGATTGCGCTGGAGAAGTCGTGGAATGTGGCTCCGACCGATGCCGTTCCTATTGTTTTGGAGAGGCTGATTGACGAGGACGTGAAGCGGCAGCTCCATGTGGCGAAGTGGGGTCTGGTGCCATCATGGGCGAAGGATCCCAAGGCTGGTGCCAGGCTTATCAACGCTCGAAGCGAGACGCTGTTGGAAAAGCCGTCCTTCAAGAAGGCCGCCGTTGCCAGGCGTTGCGCAGTTCCGGCAGACGGTTATTACGAATGGAAGAAGGGCGAGGGTAAGAACAAGCAACCGTATTATGTGCACCCGGGGGATGGCCACGGTTTGGTCTTTGCAGGCTTGTATGAGTGGTGGCGTGACCAGTCTGCATCCGATGATGATCCGGGGCGTTGGTTGCTGTCCATGTCCATCCTGACTGCCGATACCCCAACGGCGGATGAGGCCAAGACCCGGCGCAGTGCCTCGGTATTTGACGAACTGACTGCCCTCCATGACCGCGTTCCCTTGCCGATGAGCACTGAGACGATGGAAGCGTGGTTGGATCCGAGGGAGAAGGACGCTCAAGGGTTGGTGGATCTGGTCCGCTCCAAGGCGCACGATGCCGCGGCCGGGTGGAGGTTGGACGCTGTGGGCGCAGCGGTGGGAAATGTCCGCAATAACTCACCGGAACTCATTGAACCGGTGGAAGCTCTCTTCTAGGAACTACAGGAACTACAAAGCGTCCAGGACCTACAGAGCTTCGGTGACGGGCACGCCGGATTGGAACTCCCGGCCATCGGCTTCGCTGAAGCCTGTCATGACGTGGCCTTTGCTAAGCCCGTGGATGGCAGACATCGGAAAATTCCCTGTGATGACGTTGCCGGAATGCTCTACGCCTTTGATGTCGTAGTTCTCCTCGGCACTGAGGGAGTGGTTGAACGAATAGAAGGAAATCGCCTCTCCGTTCATGAACTCTATGCCGAGCCTGCGCTGTGAGGAATAGTCCTCGCTGGCAGCAACAAGGCCCACGACGTAAGCGCCGGAGCCTGGTATGTTGCCATCGATTTCGAACCTTGCCACGAGGTTGTCGTCTTCGGCCGAGATGTTGACCTGCTTCAGGAGTGCATCATTGGTGCTCATGCCACAATCCTGCTCTGTGGACCGGCTGCCGTCCACCCCTTGACTTTCATCCCTCCAACAGACGCAGGATGTTGCGCGCCACTGTGGCTGTGTCAAGGTCCTGCCCCGTCCTCGCGGTCAGCAGGTGAAGGGCGAGCCCGTCGCTGTAGTCGGAGATTGCTTCCGCCCGGCTGCGTGCTTCAGATATGCCCATGGCGTCGAGCAATTGCGCCAAGGCTGATACCAGCCGCTCGTGCCCGGCAGTGACAACACCTGGCTGGTCTAGGGCAAAGGCGAACCTGGCGCGGGTCAGTTCGGCGTTCTGGTGCGCGAGTCCCATGACTGCTCCGGCGATCTGATCCGCCAAGTCGGCTACCGACGTCGGGATGTCCGTTCCACCCTGCTGCAGCAGGAGGCGGTCACGTTCTTCAACGCGGTCGACGGCGGCCCCCATGAGTGCTGCCCGGTTGCGGAAATAGTTCGAGGTAGTTCCGACGGCGACACCTGCCTGGGCGTCGACGGCCCTGTGCGTGAGTCCTTTGAGTCCCTTGGCAGCAACGACGGCGAGGGCGGCGTCGGCTAGTTCACTTCGGCGGTCCGGCATGGCGAAAGTCTAGCTTCAACCCCTACCGGCACTACAAATGTAGTAGTACTGTGAACCCATGGAAAAGGTGGACATCATTGGTGGAGGGATCGCCGGGCTGGCGCTCGCAGGAATACTGGACCCCGGCAAGTTCGACGTCACCATCTACGAGCAGCGCCCCGAACTCCCCACTGTTGGAACAACCCTCGCCATGTGGCCGGAAGCCCAACGCGCGCTCTCAGAGCTGGGGATACTCGGAGCTGTACGGAGTCGCGGAGCCAAGATCAAAACCGGCGCCCTCCGCCGCCCCTCGGGAGAACCCCTGCTGTCCATGGAAGGTGAAGGCCTCCTTGGAATATCCCGGCCCGAACTCCTGAGGCTGCTGGACGCGGCAGTGCCTCGTTCCGTGAGCCGGGCAGTAGCCAGAGTGGACAAGCTGCCGGGTACTGCCGGGCTGACCGTGGGCGCAGATGGCGTCAACAGCATTGTCCGGCGGCACTTCAGAGGCCCGCAGAGCGAAGCAAGGCCAACACCATTCCTGGCCGTCAGGGGAGTCATCCCCGGAACCCCGCTCCAGGAGGACATCGGCGAATACTGGGGGCGTGGCGAGATATTCGGCTTGGCGCCAGCTGAGGGCGGAAGCAACTGGTACGCTTCATTCCGCTCAGACCTGGGGCCGGACAAAGTAGACGTCGCAGAAGCCCTAGAAGTGACACGAAACCGCTACGCAAACCACGCGAGCGCCGTACAGGAAGTACTCGCAAAGGCCAGGCCGGACACCACGCTTGCCCAACGCATCTGGATCTGCCCTCCCCTGATCAAATACTCGCAGGGAAACGTTGTGTTGATAGGGGATGCCGCCCACGCCATGACACCAAACCTGGGGCGGGGCGCCTGTGAAGCGCTGATCGATGCAGTGACACTGGGCAAACTTCTAAATGGGCTGCCCAGTGAAAAGGCGCTCGCAGCCTATGGCAGGAAGCGCATCATGCGCACGCAACTACTCCGGGCTGCTTCTTCCCTCATGGGGACTGTCGCCCTCGCCCAGGGTGCACAACCATGGCGAGACGCCTTGCTCAAGCAAGTTGGAAAGCGAGTATCGCGAACCCGGGAAAGGGCATCAACTTCGAACTAGGTTTTGTCAGGGCGTCGGCGTAAACTGAAATTATTCGAACATACTTTCGAATCAATATTCCGGCGTAAGAGGTGAAGACATGGGGCTGTTCAGCGAGTCAGTAAGCGTGAGCTGCACGGACACCGGCCAGCCGCAGGAAGTCCACTGGAAAGGAACGCAGTACACCGTCACCAACGAACCCGTTCGCTGGTACGAGCGCCGGCAATGGTGGCTAGAAGAAAGCCGCGCACCCCTGGGCGCCGGAGCCGGCCTGGTCGACCACGAGATCTGGCGCGTACAGCTCCTGCCCGCCACCGTCGAATCGAAAACCAGCCACACCATCACCCTCGACCTCGTCCGGCACCTGGGCAGCGGGCGCTGGAGACTCCTGCGCATCCACGACGCCGCGCCATCCAGCGCCGTAGAACCAGAAGAAGCAGCGTGAACCTTGAGCTTTACCCACCTGCACGTCTCCACAGCCTTCAGCGCACACTACGGCGTCTCCTGGCCGGATGAACTAGCCCAAACAGCCGCAACAAACGGAGCCACAGCTCTCGCCTGTACCGACCGTGACGGCCTGTACGGCACCATCAAACACCTCAAAGCATGCATGGACGCAGGCATCCACCCCATCGTCGGGGTAGACCTGGCAGTATTCGACGACGACGGCGATCACCGCACCCAAGTGGCGGGCCGCGTCGTCGTACTCGCCCACGGAAACAACAACGGCGCCGGATACAGGGCACTGTGCCGCCTCATATCCGACGCCCACGCGCGCACCTCCGGGAAAGCCGGGGGAGCAATCCCACCTGCGGTCACCCGAGGCGAACTCGCCTCCAGAACCCTGGACCCCAAAACCCTCAAACCAGTGCTCACCGTACTCATAGGGCCCGACTCCGACGTAGGCCGGGCCATGAGCGGACGCAAATACCTCAAGCCCAGAACCCTCTTCAAACAATGGATCGACGCCATGCCCCCCGGCACCATGGTGGCCGAAGTCGTTTCCCACCTCAGCGCCCCCGGACAACCACTCAGCACAGCCCACGCCGTACGCATGCTCAAACTCGCCCTCGAATTCAACACCCCCGCAATACTCAGCAACGCCGTCCGCTACTGCGCCCAGGACGGCGCCGCCACTGCAGATGTACTCGACTCCGCACGCACCCTCAAATCCCTTCCGGAACTCTCAACAGAGCCCCTCCTCCAGCCAACAGGGCAGGGATGGCTGAAGACCCCGCAACAAATGCACCAACTCGGCAAAGAAATCATGAACGCCGCGGGCCAGGGGAAAGCCGACCTCACCAAACTCCTCGCAAACACAGAAGCGCTCGCCGACAAATGCCGCATCGACCCCATTCTCGACATGGGTTGGAAGAAGCCGGTAGTCCCTGAAGCCTCCATCATCGGCATCACCGCAGACCCCATGGTGGAACTCACCCAACGCTGTGAAGCAGGAATCAACAGACGGTTCCCAGGCATCAACGGAAACCTGGAAAAAAACCTGCGCTCGCGGTTGGAGCATGAGCTGGAAATCATTGCCGGACTCGGTTTTGCTTCGTACTTCCTCACCGTGGCAGAGGTCACCACAATGATCCTCGATATGGGTGTCCGTGTTGCTGCAAGGGGATCCGGCGCGTCAAGTCTGGTCAACTACTTGATCGATATCAGTCAGGTTGACCCGATACGCCACGACCTTATTTTTGAACGTTTTCTCTCCGGCCGGCGGTCCACCCTGCCTGATATCGACATTGATGTGGAAAGTGCTGAAAGGCATAACGTCTACCGAAAGATTTTTGACCGCTTCGGGGCTGAACGAGTCACCCTGATGAGCATGCAAAACGGGTACAGGGCACGTGGTGCAGTGCGGGATGCGGGCATGGCACTGGGGATGCCTGACGAAGAAGTGGGCGAAATTGCCAAGCAGCTGTGGAGATTCTCTGCGCGCAAATTCCGTGAAGCCCTGGTGGAGAAGCCGGAGCTTCGGGATTTTGCGGGGCGGGTGGAACGAGGAGCCCTGGAGGAGAACCAGCAGCTGGATTTGCTGGTGGATCTTACAGAAAGGCTGGATCGCTTGCCCCGGCATATTTCCATGCACCCTTGCGGAGTGATTTTGGGAGATGCCACCCTCCTGGATAGAACTCCGGTCCAACCCAGCGGTTTGGGTCTGCCCATGAGCCAGTTCGATAAACACGATATGGACCCCATGGGCATGCTAAAGCTGGATGTCCTGGGAGTGCGCATGCAAAGTGCCATGGCCTTTGCGGTCCGGGAAGTGATTCGGCTTCATCCTTCCAAAGCTGAGGTTGTCGCAGCGGGTAAGCACCCCGTGGAGCCGGGCGGGAATGGTCCCGACTACATTGCTCATGACGGCAGGATTGACCTCAATGCCGTCCCTTTCGACGATCAGGCCACCTTTGAGCTGATACGTAGTACCCACACACTTGGTTGCTTCCAGATCGAGTCCCCGGGGCAGCGTGAACTCATCGGAAAAATGGCTCCCCGGGAATTCAATGACCTGATCATCGATATCTCTCTTTTCCGGCCTGGACCCATGAAGTCGGACATGGTGCGGCCCTTCCTGGAGCATCGCCATGGGTTTGCTCCTGAGATTTACCCCCACCCGGACCTCAAGCCAGTTCTCCAGGAAACGCACGGGGTCACGGTTTTCCATGAGCAGATTTTGAAAACCTTCCACGTTATGACCAATTGCGGCTTGGACAGGGCCGACGAATTTCGTCGAGCCCTGGGCGACGAAGTACATGAGCCGGGAGTAGAAAAGTACTTCCGACGGGAAGCAATCAAAAAATACCCTCCAGAAGTGGTGGATAAAGTTTGGGGGACCCTGAAAGCCTTCGGTAGTTTTGGCTTCTGCAAAGCCCACGGTGCTGCATTTGCCGTACCTACCTATCAGTCAGCCTGGCTCAAGGCCCATCATCCCGAGGCCTTTCTTGCTGGATTGTGGGAACACGATCCCGGGATGTATCCCAAACGGCTGTTGGTCGCTGAAGCGCGCAGGCTGGGGATCCCCATCCTGCCTTTGGATATCAACAGGAGCAAGGCTGAATACAGGGTGGAGAAAATCCATCATGGCTCGGATCAGGGGAAGCTGGGCATCCGCTTGAGCCTGACTGGTATTTACGGGCTTTCAGGAGTGGAACTCAAGAGGATCGTTGCCGGGCAACCTTTCGATTCCCTGGCAGACCTGAGGGCGCGGGCGCGGGTCAGTAAACCGAACATCAAAAGACTGGCCCAGCTGGGCGCCTTTGATGCTTTGCATAAGGACTCCGGAGGAACTGCGAACCGTGCTGACCTTGTGCACCATCTGCAAGCGCTCCAAAGCAGCCCCTCCAAGAAGGCCCCCGATGTCATAGAAGGGCAGCTGTCCTTTGCGCTGGGCGATGTTGAACTGAGAAACCTTGCTCCTGAGCTTCCTGAGCCAACCATGGTGGATAACGTCAGGGCAGAACTTGATCTCATGGCGGTGGATGTCAGCGAACATCTGATGGAAAGTCATCGGCCCCTCCTGGACAAATTGGGGGTCACCACGGCAGACAAGCTCCTGGGCTTGCGCAACGGGACCGAAGTCCTGGTAGCAGGGGTCCGAATTGCCACTCAAACCCCGCCCATGCGTGGCGGGCGTCGCGTTGTCTTCATCAGCATCGATGACGGTACTGGCTGCGTGGATTCGGTCTTCTTCCATGAGGCTCAGGAAGACTCCGGGCCTCTGTTGTTTGGTACCCGCCTCCTGCTTATCCGGGGGACCACCAGAAGGACCGGCCCCAAAGGAATCAGCCTCAGTGCCAGCAAAGCCTGGGACCTCAGCCGTCCGGAAGCGTTGCCTTATGCCGAGCTTCTCCCCGCCGAAACCGGGCTACCTGATGGATACACCCACCATGGGCCGCTCCACGGTATTTCCAGGAACCTTGCCATTACTGGTCTGGGAAGCTGAAACCTTGGCACAACCCTGCCTTGAGTAGCCTGATTTAGCCCCGGCGCGCTGCTTTGGCCACCTTCGCTGCAGCGGATACGATTGACGGTGGCTGGCTGTGGTCCCCGTACGCCACAAGCTATGAAGCCTTAACTATGAATAGGAGACACCCGTGTCAGATGCCCAACAGATCACCCTCATCGTCGATGGCGAAGAGACCAAGGTGACGGAAGGGACTACCGGCGCGGAACTCTTCTTCGAGCGCCGCGACGTCGTTGTAGCCCGTGTCAATGGTGTACTCAAGGACCTTGACCAGGTCCTCACCGAGGGTGCAAACGTCGAGGGCGTCACCATCGATTCCCCTGATGGACTCAACGTTCTTCGCCACTCCACGGCCCATGTCATGGCACAGGCTGTGCAGCAGTTGCGCCCCGACGCCAAGCTCGGTATCGGTCCCTACATCACTGACGGCTTCTACTTCGACTTCGACGTTGCTGATCCGTTCACCCCGGAAGACCTGCGCACGCTGGAAAAGATGATGCAAAAAATCATCAACCAGAACCAGAAATTCGTTCGCCGTGTTGTCACTGAAGACGAAGCCCGTGTGGCGATGGCCAATGAGCCCTACAAGCTTGAGTTGCTGGGCAAGAAGAACGATGCAAGCGACGCCGCTGAGGGCGTCAACGTTGAGGTCGGTGCCGGCGACATCACGATTTACGACAATGTGGATCGCAAGAGCGGTGAGAGCATCTGGTGCGATCTTTGCCGCGGACCGCACCTGCAGAACACCAAAATCATCGCCAACGCCTTCGCGTTGACCCGCTCTTCAGCTGCGTACTGGTTGGGTAACCAGAACAACCAGCAACTGCAGCGCATTTACGGCACGGCGTGGCCCACCAAGGAAGCCCTCAAGGCATACCAGGAACGCATCGCCGAAGCAGAGCGACGCGACCACCGCAAGCTCGGCGTCGAGCTGGACCTGTTCTCGTTCCCGGACGAACTGGGCTCGGGCCTTCCTGTCTTCCACCCCAAGGGCGGAATCATCCGCAAGGCCATGGAGGATTACTCACGCCAGCGCCACGTGGACGCCGGATACGAGTTCGTCTACACACCCCACATCACCAAAGGCCACCTCTATGAGGTCTCCGGCCACCTTGACTGGTACAAGGACGGCATGTTCCCGGCGATGCAGGTGGACGCCGAATTCAACGAAGACGGCACAGTGCGGAAGCCGGCGCAGGATTACTACCTGAAGCCGATGAACTGCCCCATGCATAACCTGATCTTCCGTTCCCGGGGGCGCTCTTACCGCGAACTTCCGCTGCGCCTGTTCGAATTCGGATCGGTATACCGCTACGAGAAGTCCGGCGTTGTGCACGGGCTGACCCGCGTCCGCGGCATGACACAGGACGACGCCCACATCTACTGCACCCGCGAGCAGATGAAGGACGAGCTCACCACCACGCTGAACTTCGTTCTGGGCCTGCTCAAGGACTACGGGCTGGATGATTTCTACTTGGAGCTTTCCACCAAGAACGAAGAGAAGTTCGTTGGCGACGACGCCGCGTGGGAGGAAGCCACGCGCACTCTTTCCGAGGTCGCCGCAGCCTCGGGTCTGGAACTCGTTCCGGATCCGGGTGGAGCAGCATTCTATGGCCCCAAGATCTCCGTCCAGGCAAAGGATGCCCTTGGCAGGACCTGGCAGATGTCCACCATTCAACTGGACTTCAACCTGCCGGAGCGCTTCGAACTGGAGTACCAGGCGGCCGACGGCACACGCCAGCGGCCTGTCATGATCCACCGGGCACTGTTCGGTTCGGTGGAACGCTTCATGGGTGTGCTCACCGAGCACTACGCCGGAGCGTTCCCGGCTTGGCTCGCTCCTGTCCAGGTAGTGGGCATTCCTGTGGCCGAGACCTTCAATGACTACATGTTCGACGTCGTCGGCCAACTCAAGGCAGCGGGCATCCGTGCCGAGGTGGACATCTCCTCTGACCGGTTCCCCAAGAAAATTCGTACAGCCAGCAAGGACAAGATCCCGTTCGTCCTGATTGCCGGCGGTGAGGACGCCGAGGCCGGTGCCGTGTCATTCCGCTTCCGGGATGGCAGCCAGGACAACGGCGTGCCCGTGGCCGAGGCGGTCCGCAGGATCGTTGACGCCGTCAAGAACCGCGAGAGCTGACGGAACGGAACACAGACGGTGCAGGAGAACACAGGCGCGGCAGCTGGCCTTCCGGGTGATGCCGACGTAACCGATGACTTCGGATTGGCCGGCGTACCGGACGCGTTTCAGCGCCTGTGGACTCCACACCGGATGGCTTACATCAAGGGCGGGCAGGATCAATTCAAGAACAAGGACGAGTGCCCGTTCTGTGTAGGACCCACGCGCTCAGATGAGGAATCCCTGATCGTCCACCGCGGGCGGACCTGTTACGTCGTCCTGAACCTGTTCCCCTACAACCCGGGTCATCTCTTGATCTGCCCCTACCGGCACGTTCCCGATTACACAGACATCACCGTGGAAGAAACCGCCGAGTTCGCCGACCTCACTCAGACCGCTATGCGCGTGTTACGGAAGGTTTCAAATCCGAGCGGCTTCAACCTGGGCATGAACCAAGGGGTGACAGGGGGTGCCGGCATCGCCGCGCATCTGCACCAGCACGTGGTTCCTCGGTGGGGCGGGGACGGAAACTTCTTCCCGATCATCGCCCAGACCAAGGCCATCACGCAGACACTCGATGAGGTCCGCAAGCTTGTGGCTGAAGCCTGGCCGGGGGAGTCGAATGCTCAATAGGCATGCGCGCGGCTTCTTCACTTCACTTTTCACTCCTTTAGCGCGTTGGCTCCTGAGGATCGGTGTGTCTCCGGACGCCGTGACTATTGCCGGGACCCTAGGGGTGATTTTGGGCGGACTCGTCCTCTACCCGCTGGGCTTCCTATGGTGGGGCTCTGTGGTGGTCGCCTTCTTCGCCTTCTCGGACGTCGTCGATGGCATCATGGCGAGGCTGCAGGGCCGCAGCGGTGGCTGGGGTAATTTTCTGGATTCCACCTTGGACAGGCTCGCCGATGGTGCGATCTTTGCAGGCCTCACCATCTGGTATTTCACCGGAGGTGAAGATCCTGCTATTGGTACTGCCGCCGTCATCTGCCTGGTACTCGGCATGGTTGTTTCCTATGCCCGGGCTAAAGCCGAGTCCTTGGGCTACCAGGCGAGCGTGGGAATCGCCGAACGCGCGGAACGTTTGGCATCAGTATTGCTCATCACCGGGCTTACGGGATTGGGCCTCCCACCGGTGGTGTTATTCGGGACCCTGGTGCTCCTGGCCCTGGCGAGTGTCATCACCATTGTTCAGCGCATGTCCACCGTCCGGCGGCAAGCCATGGCCGAAGCCGATGGAACTGCGCCGGCGTAAAGGCCAGTGAACCATAGCTCACGTGTGGAACTGGCAACCGACCAGAGTCGCTCGGCCGCAGTTGTGCACTTGACCTACCACAGCCCGTTGTCTTGCCCTCCAAGGTGGTAATGAATGTACTGCCAGCATGCAAGGTGCGACTACTATTACTAGTACTTGGTCACCTTGACCTGAAACCCGGTGTGCGCTGATTGCGGTCGTGTGGCTGCGCGTGCCTCCGGCAAAAAGGTCGTTTATCTACCCATAGGGGTTTTTGTGTCTACACCAGATGTAAGCAACGAAGCCGGTTCGTCCGCGAACAGCGTCACGGGCAGCAGCCGCGTTAAGCGGGGCATGGCGGAGATGCTCAAGGGCGGCGTCATTATGGACGTCGTTAACGTCGAGCAGGCTCGCATCGCCGAAGATGCCGGTGCCGTGGCTGTCATGGCGCTCGAGCGTGTCCCGGCCGATATCCGCGCCCAGGGCGGCGTGTCCCGCATGTCCGATCCGGACATGATCGATGCGATCATCGCCGCCGTGTCCATCCCGGTCATGGCCAAGGCCCGCATCGGCCACTTCGTCGAAGCCCAGGTCCTGCAGTCACTCGGTGTTGACTACATCGACGAATCCGAGGTCCTGACCCCGGCCGACTACATCAACCACATCGACAAGTGGAACTTCACCGTTCCCTTCGTTTGTGGTGCCACCAACCTTGGTGAGGCCCTGCGCCGCATCAACGAGGGCGCGGCCATGATCCGTTCCAAGGGCGAAGCCGGCACCGGCGATGTTTCCAACGCCACCGGGCACATGCGCAAGATCCGCTCCGAGATCGCCAAACTCGCATCCCTGCCCGAGGACGAGCTGTACGTTGCGGCCAAGGAACTGCAGGCCCCGTACGAGCTGGTCAAGGAAGTTGCCGCCACCGGCAAACTCCCCGTGGTGCTGTTCACCGCCGGCGGCATCGCGACCCCGGCTGATGCTGCGATGATGATGCAGCTCGGCGCGGACGGTGTGTTCGTCGGTTCCGGTATCTTCAAGTCCGGCAACCCGGCAGAGCGCGCCGCCGCCGTCGTGAAGGCCACCACGTTCCACGACGACCCCGACGTCATCGCCAAGGTCTCCCGCGGCCTGGGCGAAGCCATGGTCGGCATCAACGTTGACGACATCCCCCAGCCCCACCGCCTCGCCGAGCGCGGCTGGTAAACAGCTAAAGAAGTACGACGCCGGGCCGGTCACCNNGGTGACCGGCCCGGCGTCGTTCTACTCCAGTCCGCGGCGCTTCAGGAGGGGTTCCAGCTCTGCGTCGCGGCCCCGGAAGGCGCGGAACGACTCCAGGGGATCGCGACTGTTGCCCCGGGAAAGCAGCTCTGATCGGAAGTGATCGCCGTTCGCGCGTGTGAGGCCACCGTGTTCCTTGAACCACTCCACAGTGTCGGCGTCCAGCACCTCGCTCCAAATGTAGGAGTAGTAGCCCGCTGCATACCCCGCACCGGCGAAGATATGTTGGAAATACCCGGTGCGGTACCGAGGCGGGATCAGCGGGTGCACGATCGCCGCATCAGCAAGCGCCTTGGCTTCGAAGGCGAGAACGTCCTGCGGAACTTCGGACTCGGACAGCACGTGCCAGGCCACGTCCAGAAGTGCGGCCCCGAGGTATTCGGTAGTCGCAAACCCTTCTCCCCATAGCAATGACTCGTTGAGATTGTCCACGGTGTCACGGGGGAGTGCCTCCCCCGTGGAATAGTGGCGAGCATAGTTGGCCAGGACCTCGGGCCACATGATCCACATTTCGTTGACCTGGGACGGATACTCCACAAAGTCCCGAGGTACGGACGTCCCGGAGAACCGCGGATAGGTCACGTCGGAAAACAGGCCGTGAAGCGCGTGGCCGAACTCATGGAAAACTGTACGGACTTCGTCCAAGGACAAGAGCGTGGGCTCACCCGGTGCCGGTTTGGTGATGTTGAGGTTGTTGATCACCACGGAACGGGTTCCCAGCAGGCTGGATTGTTCTACAAGGGAATTCATCCAGGCACCTCCGCGCTTTGACTCACGGGTGTAGTAGTCGCCCAGGAAGAGGCCCAGCCCGCTGCCGCCTTCATGTCGGACCTCCCAGACGCGGACGTCAGGGTGATAGCCTTCCAAATCATCGCGCTCATGGAAAGTCACCCCGAAGAGCTGTGTCGCAGCATGGAATACTCCGTCGTTGAGCACAGTATCGAGGCTGAAAAAGGGGCGGAGAGCCTGTTCATCCACCTTAAACTTTTCCTTGCGAACCCGGGCAGAGTAGTACGCCCAATCCCACGGCTCAAGTTCGTGGCCGGCGACTTCCGCTAAAGCCTCCGCCTCCGATTCGGCATTCCTCACGGCTGCGGGGGCCAGCCGACCCAGCATTGCCTTGACCTCACTGAATCCGGGTGCCGTCTGCTGGTCAATCACCAGCTCAGCAAAGTTGGCAAATCCCAAGAGCGCCGCCTTCTCAGCCCGCAATCGGGCAGTGGCCTTCACCAGGTCACGAACGTCCAAGGCGCCGCCATCGGTGCCCCGTGCCAGGGATGCTTCGTAAAGCCGACGGCGGATGGCCCGGTTTTCCAAGGACGCCAAAGCGGGTTGGTTGCTGGGCTGGATCAGGGTCAGTAAGTACTTGCCGTCATGCCCCGCATTCCTGGCTGCTTCCGCGGCGCCGGTGATCGCTTCAGCCGGCAGCCCTGCCAGCTCCTCGGCGTCGTTCAGGAGAAGGGCGGCAGACTTCATGGCCTCTTTGACGCGTTGGCCAAATTCAGTGCCCAATCGTGAGAGCTCGGCGTTGACTTCACGCAGGCGGTGTTGTCCGGCGGCATCGAGCTGGATGCCTGACTGCCGGAACTCTTTGAGGTACTCCTGCACCAGCCGGGACGACTCCGCATCCAATCCTGCTGTGTCGATTGCGGCGAATCGCTCATAGAGTCCGCGATTCAGGTAAACCGCGTCTTGATGTGCTGACAGTTTGGGGGACAGCTCTGTTTCCAGCGCTTTGATGGCGTCCGAAGCGTCGGCGGAAACCAGTGTGAAGAAGGCTGCGGCAGCCCTGCTGAGCAGTTGTCCTGACCGTTCCATGGCCACGGCTGTGTTTTCCAGGGTGGCGGGCTCCGGGTTGTTCGTGATGCTGGCGATTTCATCCAGATGTGCGCTCAAACCCTCCTCTACGGCCTGGGAGTAATGCTCGGCCGAAATGCCGGCGAAGGGCGGAAGCCCATAGGGCAGAGGGCTGGGGCTCAAGAGTGGGTTGGTCATGAAGTGACTCTTTCACGTAAGAATCGTGTCCTCAAGAGCGGCACGCCCGGATACGTCGGGCCAGCGCCGTAGGATGAAATTCATGGGCAAGATCACATTTTCCATGGGACGGTTCCGTACTCACAGGGCGGCACTCGTGGTGAGCGGTATAGCTCTAGCCCTGTCCCTGAGCGCCTGCGGTGTTCTTGCAGAAAACGATGACGCTGAACGCAGCACCGGCGCCTCGGCCCCTGCTGCCCAGACACCCAGTCCGACGCGCACTCCGGCACCAAACCCCACCCCGGGCAAAGGCCCCGCCTGTCCGGAGCTCCGCTGCACCTCCATCACGGTGACAGGTGACATGCTGGTTCATACCCAGCTCTGGCAACAAGCGAGAGCTGACGCAGCTGCGGCGGGTCAGCCCGGCTACACTTTCGTCCCGCTTCTCGAAGGACAACGACGCTACATTCGCAACAGCGACCTCGCCATTTGCCACCAGGAAACACCCGTGGCTGGTCCGGAAGGGCCGTTCTCTGCCTACCCGTCCTTCAACGTACCGCCGCAAATCATTACGGCCTCAAAGGATGTTGGATACAAGGCCTGCACGACGGCCAGCAATCACACCATTGACCGCGGCACCGAAGGTTTGCTCCGGACGCTGGACGCCCTGGACGCAGCGGGCCTAAAGCACACCGGTTCCTACCGGACGGAGGCAGCATCCAAGGAGATACTCATGCTCCAGACGGACGCAGCCAAAGTGGCCGTGATTATTGGAACGTATGGCCACAATGGTCAGATCCCGGAATACCCGTGGCTGGTTGACGAGCTGGATCCGGCGGCCATGATCGCGAAGGCAAAACAAGCCAAGGCCCTTGGGGCCGACATCGTCCTGGGAGTCATGCACGCCGGCGACGAGTACGCCAGCGAAGCCAATGCCCAGCAGCAGGAGGTTGCGCACGCGTTGGTGGACAGCGGCCAGTTCACCATGATCTACGGCCACCACACGCACTCGGTGCTGCCGATCGAGAACTACAAAGGCACGTGGATTGTGTACGGGCTCGGCAATGGTGTCACTGAATTGTCACCGTGGTACGTCGTGAACAACGAAGGACTATTGGTCAGGGCACAATTCAGTCAAAACACCTCAGGTGTATGGACTGCTTCTGACCTCGCATGGGCCCCCTCGGTTATTGTTCGGGACCCCTATCGATGGTGTTCCGTAGCCAGCGACGCACCACAAGGGGTCTGCGCGACCCCTGCGGCCGATGCCGCAACCCACCAGCGAACCAAAGCGGTTGTAGAGTCCATGGGAGCAGCCACCGCGGGAGCGCACGAACTGCTGATCACCAAGGAAAAGTAGCGGCTACCGCGGCCGGCGGGCTGCGTGTTCGCGCGCAAGGCGGGCGTAACCGTCGTCGGGCTTTCCTGGCACGAAGCTGCCGAACTTGCGTTCGGCTGCTGTGCGGATCAGGAAGTCCGCAATGGCCGGGTTCTTTGGGAGCAACGAACCGTGCAGGTAGCTCGCTACAACATTGTTGTAACGGGCGCCCTCGTGCCCGTCCTTGCTGTTGTTGCCTGCGCCTTTTGTCACCGTGCCTAATGGCTCGACGCCGGGCCCCAACGTAGTCTGCCCACTGTGGTTCTCATAGCCAAGGATGTCGCCGAACTCAGTGGACTTCATGGTCACGTTGCCAATGAGGCGCTCGTCAGTACCATGGGTTTCCACGTCAAGGATGCCGATGCCCGGAATCACAGGGCCCGTGCTGGTCTTGAAGAACTTCCCGAAAAGCTGGTAGAGCCCACAGATCACCAGCATGGGAGCGCCCTCGTCCGCCAGCTGCTTCAGCTGGCCGGCACGCGATTGGAGATCGTCTTGGATCACCAGCTGGCCGCTGTCCTGCCCGCCTCCGCCCACAATGATGTCGACGTCGTCAGGAAAGTCGTCGCCCACGTTGTACTCGAGAAGCTCCGGAGTGTAGCCATGCCACTTGATCCGTTGTTTCAGGACCAGGGCGTTGCCCCAGTCACCGTAGATGTTCATTTCGCGCGGGTAGAGCTGGAGAACGCGGATGGTCCCCTTGCTGGGCTGTACTTCCGGCGTTGCGTGCGGCGTGGGTTGTGCTTCCGAGGTCATGAGACCACCTCAACTATGGTGATTTTGGCCAGCTCGCGGCGGATGGCGAGCATGGAAGTGTACGTGCAGAAGACCCGTTTGGGTTTGCCCCGCGAGCCGTCAATGAAAGTCCGCAGGGCCGCGGTGATGTCCGGTTCGACCACTCCGAAGTGAACATCGTCATACTGCAGACGCAGCGCCATGTCGTAGGCGCGAACGCCGGTGAGGACCTCCACGCCATCTTCGCGCAGGGAGTCGAATTCAACGTCCCACAGCCAGGACATGTCCCTGCCGTCGGCGTAGTTGTCGTTGATGGCGATCATGGTGGCGTAGCCGCCGGCGGGGAAGGACTTCAGCCCGAGACGGAAACCACTGGGGTTCTTCACGAGCACCAGCTCCAGAGGCTGTCCGTCCACGGTGAGGCTCTCACCGCGCCCGAACGCGGGAGCAACTTCTCCCAAAGCCTTCACGAGCTTAGGTGTATCAACGGGCCCGGTTCCCAAGACGGACCTCGCCAAGGACAAAGCCGCCGCTGCATTGAAGATGTTGTACACGCCGCGTAGTTTCATCGTTGTGGTGACGGTTTCGCCGTCGAACTCAAAGTCGGCGTCCTGGGCTCCAACGCGTCTGAGTACGACGTCGGCTGCCGGCAGATCTACATCCTCACCTGTTTCAGCGGCAACGGAAGTGCCCGAAGGGGACGGGCCGATTGCCGTGGTGCGCATTTCGTCGTCGTTGGGGAAGGTGCTGCGCAAAGATTCGTCGAGGCCGAAGTATCGGACTTCGGGGTGGTGGACGGCATCGAGGGTATTGATGGCGTTGGCAATCCGGGCGACGCGTGGGTCTTCCCGGTTGAGGACAACTGTGCCGGTGGTCTTGGAGGCGATGTGCTCCAGCAGCCGGGCGGTCTTGTCAATTTCCCCGAAGCGGTCCAATTGGTCGCGGAGGACATTCAACAGGAGGCTGTACCGCGGCTCAACCTTGTTGACGAAGTGCACGGCATGGGCTTCGTCCAATTCCAGGATGGCAATGTCTGCGTCCAGCCGACCGCGCCAGTCCACATCACCCAGGAGCGAAGCGGCCACCCCACGGGTGAAGTTGCTGCCACTGCGGTTGGTGAAGACTTTCAGGCCTTGGCTTTCAAGGAGTTCCACCACCATCTTGGTGGTGGTGGTCTTGCCGTTGGTGCCGCTGACCACGGCTACGCCCAGGGGGAGCGAAGCCAGCGTTCGCTGCATGAAGCCGGGATCGATTTTCTCAACCACCAAGCCGGGAAAAGCTGAGCCTCCGCCCCGGAGCCGGGACAGTGTGCGGACCAGCTTGCCGAGGGGAACGCTGAAGGAAAGCATGCTCTGTAATATATCCCAGTCAGGGCATGGAACCGGCTACCTCGCGTGTGGGCTTGGTCAACGCTGACAGCGCCATATGGCCTGGGCCTCTATGATGGTCGAATGACCAACCCCCTTTCTGACGCTTCGTCGCGCGTGGGTTCAGGACTCCGGATCGGCGTGCTGGCTCTTCAGGGCGACTTCCGCGAGCATATCCACGCTGTAGAGGCCGCTGGCGCCACCGGCGTGGGTATACGCCGCCCGTCAGAGCTTGACGACATTGACGGCTTGATCATCCCCGGCGGCGAATCAACCACCATTGACAAGCTCTCCCGGATTTTCGAAGTCCGTGATCCACTTCAAAAGCGGATCGCGGACGGCCTGCCGGTCTACGGCTCCTGTGCCGGCATGATCCTGTTGGCCGATGAAATCGCGGACCCTGCAACTGACCTGCACGGAAATCCGCAGCAGACCTTTGGTGGGCTGGATATCACCGTGCGCAGGAATGCCTTTGGCCGCCAGCGGGAGTCCTTCGAGACCGACCTGGATTTCAGGGGCCTTGAATTCAGCGCAGGGGAGTCCGGTGTGGATCCCGTTCACGCTGTATTTATCCGGGGCCCCTGGGTGGAACGCGTAGGTCCGGGCGTGGAGGTCCTTGCCCAGGTCGACCCCGACCACGCCAGCCACACGGCTACTTTGCACGGAGTGGCTAGAATTGTTGCAGTGCGTTCCGGTCAACTACTGGCCACCTCCTTCCATCCGGAAGTGACGGGAGAGAAACGCGTGCATGAACTCTTTATTCGAATGATCAGAGGAGAAGCGTAAAGCATGTCAGGCCACTCCAAATGGGCGACCACCAAGCACAAGAAAGCCATCATTGACGGCAGGCGTGCAAAGTCGTTCGCAAAACTGATCAAGAATATCGAAGTTGCTGCCCGCATGGGTGGTCCGGACCTCGCCGGCAACCCGGGACTTGAACTTGCCGTCACGAAGGCCAAGAAGACGTCGGTTCCCAATGACAACATCGACCGCGCCATCAAACGCGGCGCTGGCCTCACCGGCGAAGTGGTGGACTACACCGAGATCATGTACGAGGCTCGTGGTCCCCAGGGTTCGGCCTTGTTGATCGAATGTCTGACGGACAACAAGAACCGCGCTGCATCCGAGGTGCGCCTTGCAATCTCCCGCAACGGCGGCACCATCGCCGATCCCGGTTCCGTGAGCTACCTCTTCGCCCGCAAGGGTGTTGTGGTCCTGCCCAAGAACGGCCTCAGCGAGGACGACATCCTGATA
This sequence comes from Arthrobacter sp. TS-15, assembly GCF_006964045.1. Lineage (NCBI taxonomy): Bacteria > Bacillati > Actinomycetota > Actinomycetes > Micrococcales > Micrococcaceae > Arthrobacter > Arthrobacter sp. TS-15. The sequence goes on from NZ_SDXQ01000036.1 coordinate 124,092, forward strand.
GCGGTCCTCGATGCCGGAGCCGAAGAAGTCAAAGACAGCGGAGAGAACTGGGAGATCCACTCCGAACCCTCTGATCTTCAGGCCATCCGCGACGCCCTGAAAGAAGCGGGCATCGAATACGAGACAGATGAAGCCGAGTTCGTTCCCTCCATGCAGGTGGAACTGGATGTCGACGGCGCCAAGAAGTTTATGAAACTCGTGGATGCCCTGGAAGATCTTGACGATGTCCAGAACGTCTACAGCAATGCGGACCTCAGCGAGGAAGTCCAGGCTGCCCTCGACGCCGAATAGCCGGCCACGGCGCAGCGCGTCATTTTGACATTTAGCAGCTTCACAGCCACCAGGAAGGCCCGGACTTGACTCTTCGCGTATTGGGAGTCGATCCGGGCCTCACCCGTTGCGGTATAGGTGTGGTGGACATTGAAAAGAACCGCAGGGCCACCATGGTGGCCGTTGGGGTAGTGGGGACCTCTGCTGAGCTCACTCTGGATAAGCGCCTGCTGGTCATTGCCCAAGCCATTGATGAATGGCTGGACCTGCATCAGCCGGACGTCGTCGCCGTCGAGCGTGTTTTCTCGCAGATGAACGTCAGCACGGTCATGGGTGTGGCCCAGGCTTCGGGCGTAGTCATCGCTGCGGCCGCACGCCGTGGCATCCCCGTCGCGTTGCACACACCGTCGGAGGTCAAAGCCGCGGTAACAGGCAGCGGCACGGCCAATAAGGATGCAGTGACCAAGCTCGTTACCAAGATCCTGCGCCTGGATGCTCCACCGAAGCCTGCTGATGCTGCGGACGCTCTCGCGCTTGCCCTGACCCATGCATGGCGCGCAGGTAGTGGAATGGGTTCAGCTACCGGCGCGAACGGTAAGGGCGGTCTCACTCCCGCCCAAAAAGCATGGGCTGACGCGGAAGCAAAAGCGCGCCGCGCACGGTGATTGTCGGCTCGCCTTGTTAGGGTATTCGTAGATATGTTCGGATAGTCCGCTTTGGCCGCAGTATTGACACAGTATTGCGGCAACGGAGCAGGCAGTATTTCAGGAGCCGGGTCTTGATCAGTTTTCTCCGTGGAACGGTAGCCCACGTTGGTTTGTCCACCGCTGTCATCGACCTCAACGGTGCGGGAATGAGTGTCTTTGCCACGCCGCAGACCTTGAGCCACCTCAAGACAGGAACAGAAGCCAAGCTCTTCACGTCCATGATCGTCCGTGAAGATTCCTTGACACTGTTCGGCTTCGCCGACGACGACGAACGGGAAGTCTTTGATGTCCTGCTCAGCGTCAGCGGGGTAGGGCCACGTCTGGCCTTGGCCGTCCTTGCCGTGCATGAACCGGAGGCCATCCGGGTGGCGGCGCACACTGGAGACAGCAAGACGTTTACCAAGGTGCCGGGAATCGGTCCCAAGGTGGCCGGCCGGATTGTCCTTGAGCTCGCCGGTAAGTTGGTTCCCCACGGGACCGGCACAGGCACTGCGCCCGCCGCTGCCCCAAACGCCGAATGGAAGCCGCAGGTTGTCGCAGCCATGACCAGCTTGGGCTGGTCCGAGAAGGACGCCAACGGCAGCATCGACAAAGCAATGGCCGACTCCCCGGAACTCGTGGACGCAGGAAACGTGGCCCAAATCCTCCGGGCAACGCTGCGTTGGTTGGGTCAGGATGGGGCGCGCGCAGGCAATCGTGTAGGCAGCCGTGGCTGAGCAGTCACTCGTCAGCGGGGGAGAGGAACCGGAAGAGCGGGTCATTGAAGCCGCACTCCGGCCCAAGAACCTGCACGATTTCGTGGGACAGCATCGGGTCCGCAAACAACTGGCATTGGTACTCGAGGCATCCAAAATGCGTGGCCGCAGCGCCGATCACGTGCTGATGTCAGGGCCGCCAGGACTAGGCAAGACAACCCTTGCCATGATCATCGCAGCGGAAATGAACGCGCCGTTGCGTATCAGCAGCGGCCCGGCCATCCAGCACGCGGGAGATCTTGCCGCCATCCTTTCCTCCCTATCGGAGGGGGAGGTCCTTTTCCTCGACGAAATACACCGCATGTCCAGGCCGGCGGAAGAAATGCTGTACATGGCCATGGAGGACTTCCGCGTGGACATTGTGGTGGGCAAGGGCGCTGGTGCAACCGCCATTCCTTTGGAACTGCCACCTTTCACCTTGGTGGGCGCAACAACCCGAGCTGGGCTTCTTCCGGGGCCTCTGAGGGATCGATTCGGATTCACCGGGCACCTTGAGTTCTACTCCGTCGCCGAACTCGAGCTCGTCCTGCGGCGCTCCGCGGGCCTACTGGACCTGAAGGTCAACTCTGCGGGCTTTACGGAGATAGCGGGCCGGTCCCGGGGAACGCCACGTATCGCCAACAGACTGCTTCGCCGTGTCCGTGACTGGGCGCTGGTTCATGGCATTGAGCAGATTGATGCACGTTCAGCTTCAGCGGCTCTGGATATGTATGAAGTAGACGAGCGTGGATTGGACAGGCTTGACCGGTCCGTTCTTGAAGCCCTGATCACCAAGTTCAACGGCGGTCCAGTGGGATTGTCCACTTTGGCTATCGCCGTGGGGGAAGAACCCGAGACGGTGGAGACCGTGGCTGAGCCGTTCCTGGTCCGTGAGGGTCTTTTGGGACGCACTCCGCGGGGCCGGATCGCGATGGCGTCCGCCTGGACGCACCTTGGCTACGCCGTCCCGGCCGGGGTGTTCGGTCAGGAGACACTGGCACTGTTTGGTGAGGATGAAAACCACGCCGAAAGCGTGGATACCGTGGGTTAACACCCTCTGTTCAGCTTTTCCCACTAGACTGGTATGACGCTCGGCACGTTCGAGTCCTTGATCCATGCCCGCTCTGCGGATCTGCCAGGGACGTTGCCGTGAACCAAAACGTAAGTACAGAACGGAACTTCCCTGTGGATCCAATGACCATATTGCTGTTCGTCATGTTGGGACTCTTTGTCTTCATGATGTTCCGCCGCAACAAGAAGACCCAGCAGCAGCAGGCTGAGATGCAGTCAAAGTTCGCTCCCGGGGTTGACGTCATGACCAGCTTCGGTCTCTTTGGCCGCATCGTGTCCATCGACGAAGCCGAGAACAAAGTCGTGATTGAGCTTTCGCCGGGTAACCAGGCAACGGTTCACCGTCAGGCTGTCACCAAGGTGGTCGAGACCACCCCCGAGGAAGCGCCCGTTGTTCCGGATGATGCGTCATCCCTGACCGCCGCGCAGACGGAAGCTCCTGCCGCCGTCGAGACCCCGGAAGAAACCATCGCGCGCCTCAACAAAGAGGACAAGAAGGACAACTAGCACCGTCAGTCGCGGCGACACCGCGCAAGGCAACTTCTACGGCAGCGGAGAGCCGCCGGCAGACGCTTACCAGCGTCGGCCGGCGGCTGTCCGGCGATAACAGGAAGATCGATAATGGCACGGACCGGCCCCAAAAACTCAGCCCGCAGGGTGCTGACCTGGCTTGGAGCAATTTTCGTTGTATTAACCGCTGTCCTGGCTGGCGGAGTAGTGACTGGCAACGCCAGTTGGGCTCCCAAGCTCGCTCTGGACCTCGAGGGCGGAACCCAGATGATTCTGGCCCCCCGGGTAGAGGGTTCCAGCGAGATCAATGAGGAGCAACTCAACCAGGCAGTAGCCATCATCCGGCAGCGTGTGGATGGCTCCGGTGTTGCCGAAGCTGAAATTAGCACCCAGTCCGGCCGGAACGTTGTGGTCAGTCTTCCGGGTACGCCTTCCAAGGAGACCCGCGACCTCATTCAAGCTTCGGCTGACATGAACTTCCGCCCAGTCATCACTTATGGCGACCCGGCAGCCGTTCCTGCGGAGCAGCGCACACCTGAGGACCAGCTTCCCAAGCCCACGGCGGAGCCGGCGAATGCCAGCGACATCAACTGGGTCACCGCGGACATTGTCCGGGAATTCGAAGCGCTTGACTGTGTGAACCCGTCACCGGAAAAACGTGATCGTTCGGATCCCGCCAAACCGCTGGTCACCTGCGAGGCAGCCACGGACAAGACTCCGGCCATCAAGTACATCCTTGGGCCCGTGGAGGTCAAAGGCCAGGACATCAGCGATTCCACTTTTACCCAGGTTCAGGGCGCTCAGGGCTCCGTGACCAATTCCTGGGGCGTGAACATCGTGTTCAACGCGGATGCAACCGCAAAGTTCAAAGCAGTCACCGAACGCCTCAACCAGTTCTACGCTGCGGCGCAGGCCCAGGGTACTGATGATCCAAAGTCACAGTTCGCCATTGTCCTGGACGACAAAGTTCTTTCCGCCCCGCGCGCCTTGGCTGTGATCACTGATGGAAAGCCCCAGATCACTGGTAACTTCACCCAGGCGTCGGCAAAGGCCCTCTCCGATCAACTCCGCTACGGCGCCCTGCCCATCAGCTTTGAGATCCAGTCACAAGAGCAGATCTCCGCGACGCTGGGTGGCGACCAACTTCGCCTCGGCTTGCTTGCAGGGATGATCGGCCTGTTGCTTGTTGTTGTCTACTCGCTCTTCCAATACCGTGCCCTTGGGCTCGTGACCATCGCATCCCTTGTGGTGGCGGGTGTGCTGACCTATCTGGCGATCGCCATCCTCGGGTGGACGGAAAACTACCGTCTGTCCCTGGCCGGTGTGGCTGGTCTGATTGTGGCCATCGGCCAGACCGCGGACTCGTTCATTGTCTACTTCGAGCGCATCAGGGATGAACTGCGCGAGGGCCGTGGACTGGTTTCCGCTGTCGAGAACGGCTGGAAGCGTGCCAAACGGACAGTTCTGGCCTCCAAGGCCGTCAACCTCCTCGCGGCCCTGGTCCTCTACTTCGTTGCTGTTGGCAACGTCCGCGGCTTTGCCTTCACCCTTGGCCTGACCGCCCTGGCCGACCTTCTGGTGGTGTTCATGTTTACGCACCCCATGCTGCAGGTTTTGGCCCGCACCAAGTTCTTTGGTGAAGGACACCGTTTCTCCGGGCTTTCTCCCGACCGTCTCGGCGCAGTTCCGCTCTACCGTGGCGCCGGCCGGCTACGCACGCCGGACGAAAAGCCCGCTGTGGTCCGCCCGCGCAACACCGGTGCGGCTGCCGAAGCCGAACGTCGCATGACCATTGCCGAGAGGCGCCTTGCCGAGAAGGGCCAGCTCACTGGTACTTCGAACGGCACCAAGGAGGAGAAGTAATGACTACGAGCTTCGCAACCTTCGGCCATGAGCTCTACACGGGCAAGCGCTCGTACAACTTCGTAAAGTCGAAGAAGATTTGGTTCATCATCGCTGCGGTCGCCGTAGCGCTCTCCATCCTGGTTCCTGTCGCCAAGGGCGGCTTCAACCTCGGAATCGAATTCCGTGGTGGTTCCGAATTCACTGTTTCAAACGTGAGCACCACGGATGCAGCACTCGGCGAGAAGGCTGTTCATGACGTCGTGCCCGGAGCCATCCCGCGCGTTGCCAACGTGGCAGGCAACACCATGCGCATCCAAACGGACCAGTTGACCGACGACGAGACGAACCGCATCAAAGACGGTCTCACAAGCGCCTACGGGGTGACCGAGAACGAGGTAACGTCCAACTTCGTGGGACCAACCTGGGGCCAGGACGTGACGCGTCAAGCCCTTATTGGTTTGGTGGTCTTTGTTGGGTTGGCCGCTGTCCTGATGGCGCTGTACTTCCGAACCTGGAAGATGTCGCTGTCCGCACTTGTTGGCATGCTCGTCACGATGTTCACCACGGCGGGTGTCTACGCGCTGAGCGATTTTGAAGTCACGCCGTCGGCAATCATCGGGTTCCTGACCGTCCTCAGCTACTCGCTGTACGACACCGTGGTGGTCTTCGACAAGATCCGTGAAAATACCGCGGACATCTCCACGTCCACGCGCCGCACGTTCAGCGAAGAGGTCAATTTGGCTGTCAACCAAACGTTGGTCCGCTCCATCAACACCATGATGGTGGCCATTCTTCCGGTTGCGGCGATCCTCTTCATTGGGGCCGGACTCCTGGGTGCCGGCACGCTGCGGGACCTGTCCTTGGCACTGTTCGTGGGCATCCTCATCGGTACTGCCGCCACGATTTTCATCGCCGCACCGCTGTACGCTTGGCTGCGGCAGGGCGAGCCTGAACTGGTGAAGCAAGCCAAGAAGGTGGCTCACCGCAGGAATGAAGCCACAGTTCAGGTCTGAACTTAGCCCGAACAGCTAGTTGGGTTGCCTTGAGCCGGTCCCCGCATCAGTGCGGAGGCCGGCTCTTTGACTTGCCCGTGTCATCGTCATGTGCTGCCCGGTTGCAGAAGCATTCACCTGCGGGAATAGACTGGGAGAATTAAATCGCTTGTGAGGGGTACTTCTGTGGAAGAACGTGCGACGTCGGCACCACCGGCGGGCGGGGATGACAGCCGCAAAGCTGTGGCAGTTCCGGCAACGAGTGTGCCCGGACGGACTGCTGCTGCGGTTCCGGTCGATGCTCCCGGCGTGCGTCCCACCTTTCCGGGGCGGAGGGAACGCACCCGCTCCCGGCTTGCCCGCCTGACGGGCCGGGGCATTGCTCCTTACTCGCCCATTTTGGAACCACTGCTGCGTACAGTCCGGGCAAATAATCCCAAAGAGGATTTCGATCTGATCCAACGCGCCTTCGCGGTGGCAGAGCAGAGCCACCAAGGACAAAAGCGCAAGAGTGGTGATCCCTACATCACCCATCCGGTGGCAGTGGCCACCATCCTGGCTGAACTCGGTATGACAGGGACAACCCTGGCGGCTGCGTTGCTCCACGACACCGTGGAGGACACCCCGTACACACTGGCTGACCTGACACGGGACTTCGGCCCCGAAGTTGCCATGTTGGTGGACGGTGTCACCAAGCTGGACAAAGTCAGTTTCGGTGAGGCTGCCCAGTCTGAGACCGTTCGTAAGATGGTCGTGGCGATGGCCAAGGACATTCGCGTCCTGATGATCAAGCTGGCGGACCGCCTCCACAATGCGCGGACCTGGCGTTTCGTTTCCGCGGAGTCCTCATCACGCAAGGCCCGCGAAACTCTGGAGATTTTCGCACCCCTGGCGCATCGCCTGGGTATGAACACCATCAAGTGGGAACTTGAAGACCTCTCCTTCGCAGCGCTGTACCCCAAGGTGTACGAGGAAATCGTGCGAATGGTGGGCGACCGCACTCCAGAACGCGAAAAGAGCCTGAGTGTCATCCGCAACCAGATCGCTGATGACCTTCGGACCGCTCGGATCAAGGCGACCATCACAGGCCGGCCCAAGCACTACTACTCGATTTATCAGAAGATGATCGTCCGCGACAAGGACTTCGACGACATCAACGACCTCATGGGCGTGCGGGTTCTGGTGGATTCCGTGCGAGATTGTTATGCCGCGCTGGGGACTTTGCATTCACGGTGGAACCCGCTTCCGGGCCGGTTCAAGGATTACATCGCCATGCCCAAGTTCAACATGTACCAATCCCTGCACACCACCGTGATTGGCCCCGGCGGCAAGCCCGTGGAGATTCAGATCCGCACCCACGAGATGCACCGGCGTGCAGAATACGGTGTGGCAGCCCACTGGAAGTACAAGGATCAACCCAACCGGACCGCACAGGGCCCCGGCAGCCCGCGTGACGGTGACATGGGTTGGCTGCGGTCGCTGGTTGATTGGCAACAGGAGACCTCCGATCCCGGAGAATTCCTTGATTCACTTCGCTACGAGATCAACGCCCGCGAAGTCTTCGTCTTCACCCCCAAGGGCGAGGTCATGGCCCTTCCGGCCGGGTCAACTCCTGTGGACTTCGCCTACGCTGTGCACACCGAGGTGGGCCACCGAACCATCGGCGCCCGCGTCAACGGGAAGCTGGTTCCACTCAACAGCGAGCTCAACCACGGCGACTGGGTTGAGATCTTCACCTCCAAGGCAGAAGGCGCCGGCCCCAGCCAGGACTGGCAGCACTTCGTCAAATCTGCCCGTGCACGCAACAAGATTCGCCAGTGGTTCACCAAGGAACGCCGCGAAGAAGCGATTGAGCGTGGCAAGGACATGCTGACCCGGGCCATGCGCAAGCAGAACCTGCCCCTGCAGCGCCTGATGACGCACGATGCTTTGTCCGCCGTGGCAGAGGACTTCCACTACGTTGACATTTCCGGGCTGTACGCCGGCGTAGGTGACGGGCACACGTCAGCTCAGTCGGTCATGGAAAAGCTCGTTGAGCACCTGGGCGGTCATGAGACACCCGACGAAGACCTGGACGAAGTCAGTATCCCCACCCAGGTTGCGAAGTCGAAGTTCTCTGACTCCGGCGTCATTGTGCGGGGTGTGGGCGATGTCTGGGTCAAGCTGGCCCGGTGCTGCACCCCGGTACCGCCGGATCCCATTCTTGGCTTTGTGACCCGTGGTTCAGGAGTCTCTGTCCACCGGACGGACTGCACCAATGTGTCGGGTCTCCGGGACCAGCCGGACAGAATTGTTGAAGTTGAGTGGGCACCCACCCAGTCCAGTGTTTTCCTCGTGGAAATTCAGGTAGAAGCCCTGGACCGGAAGTCCCTTTTGTCGGATGTCACCCGCATTTTGTCCGAGAATCACGTCAACATCCTCGCAGCGTCGGTGCATACCTCCAGTGACAGGGTGGCAATCTCGAAATTTGCCTTCGAGATGGGTGATCCAAAGTATCTGCACCACGTCTTGAACGCCGTCCGTCGGATCGACGGAGTTTTCGACGTCTATAGGACCACTGGAAACCGCAGGCGCAGCTAACAGGGTCTCAGCTGTCAGGGTCTCAGCTAGCGGGCTCTGGTGAGGCAAGTTGAGCCAGAGTGGCCAGGGCCCGTCTCTTGTGAGGGACGCGCGGACTCGCTTCGACGGCCAGAACGAGCAGCCGGAGCTTGATGCCGAGCTCTTCCCGTGCCAGGAGACGCTTCAGCGCAGGTAGAGCCCGGTCAGTTTCCACATGGAGGGCGATGTCAGCTGCGGTCCGAAGCGGGCTGCTGACCAGCATTCCTCCCAGGCTGACGACGTCCATCTGACCTAGCCGGACTTCGTGCAGGGTGCATGCGATGCTGCCCCGCATGCTGGAGATGCGGTGTTTCGCGTCAACCAGCAGAGACAGGTGCTCGGGTGCTTTGGCGCAACCGTAAATCCACGCTGCTGTGAGCCGACCGGCGACAACCTTGGTTCGGATGCGTTCCGGGAGTGTAAGGGCCGCTGCGCGGGCTCTGAGGCGGTGGGTGACAGTCACACCAGGTGAGGCATAACTCTTCCCGTAGAGGGGCAGCAGGATGCCATCGAATGCCATGCCCTGCAGTTCGTTCCACGAGAAGATGCGGCTGGGGGAATAGAGCTCGGATATGACCGGCTCCTGCAATTGGGGGGCGGTAACAGCGAGGACCATTCACCGATCATTCCGCGTGGCCACCTTACGAGTACAGGCTCCGCCCGGGTTATGTGGATAACCCGGGGCGGAGCCTGCAGAAAAAGTGCCTTCTCAGAAATCGCTAAGCGAGGTCACTGGCGGAGCGCTGGATCTGATCGAGCCATGCTTGACGTGCTTCCAGGGCTTCGCGCGCGGCCTTGATCCGGCGCTGGTCGCCGGCCTTTTCAGCCTTCTCCAGATCGTCCTTGAGGCCCGCAATGGCTGATTCGAGCTGTGACAAGGCGCTGTTGGTGCGGGCCTTGGTTTCCGGGTTGCTCCGGCGCCACTTGTCTTCCTCGGCCTCACGGACAGCGTCTTCAACCTTGCGAAGCCCGGCTTCGATCCTGCCCATATCGGCGCGGGGAACCTTGCCGGCATCTTCCCAACGGTCCCGGATTGACTGGAGGGCCTTCTTGGCAGCGTTGAGGTCGTTGATGGGCAGGAGTGCCTGCGCTTCAGCCACCAACTGTTCCTTTACGGCCAAATTCGCCGTGTATTCCTGGTCGATCTGGTCATTGGCGGCCTGGCGGTTGCTGAAGAAGACGTCCTGGGCGGCGCGGAAGCGGCCCCACAGTGCGTCATCGTCCTTGCGGCTTGCCCGAGGAGTGGTCTTCCACTGGTCCATCAGCCGGCGGTACTCGCCTGCGGCGAATCCCCAGTCAGTGGAGGTGGAGAGTGCTTCGGCCTCTGCGATGAGGGCTTCCTTGGCGGACTTTGCAGCGGAGTTATTGCTGTCCAGCTGGGAGAAGTAGGCGCGGCGGTGACGATCAAAGACCGTCCGAGCCGAACGGAAGCGCTTCCACAGAGCATCTTCGTTGCTGCGACCGAGCCTGACCCCGCTCTTCTGCGCGGCCTTCCACGTTTCAAACAACTCGTTCATTCGTGCGCTGGAGGTCTTCCATTGGATCTGCGCGGGGTCCTGACCGGCAATTGTCTCAGCTTCGGCAACGATTGCTTCGCGTGCTGCGAGCTCACTGGCGCGCACTGCGTCGTGGGCGGCTTTCTCCGACTTTTCCAGTTCAACGATCTGGGCTGACAGAGCATCCAAGCGGGCCTCGGCAGCACGGATGTCGCCCACCATGTTGCGCTCCGCGAGCTGCTCACGCAAGTGTGTGACCGTCTTCTGCATGTCCGTGGCAGGGGCCTTTGACTCCACGCGGTGTTCGAGCAGAACAACCTGCGCAATGACGTCGTCGAACTTGCGGGCGAAGTAGCCGAGTGCCTCGTCCTTGCTGACGCCGGGGTACTGACCAACGGCGATTTCTTCGCCGTCCAATGTCAGGAACACATGGCCGTCACCCTCGGCGCGTCCCCATTTGGCTGCCTCGGCGAGCGAGGCCGCGGAAACCGCGGGTGCAGCAGGAACGACGGCGGCGGGAGCCTTGGGGCGGGCAGCGAAAGCAGCGGGGGAGGGCGCCGGCGACGGCGTCGGACGAGGAGCAGCCGGTGCTGCGGGCGAGGCGGTCGGCGCTTCCTCCGTGATCTCCCCGGCAGTCGGAGCTTCCTCGGCTGCCTGAGCTGACTCGGCTGCGTCGTCGGCCGGAGGTTCCCCAGCCACCTGAGCTGCCTCGTCGGCTGGAGCGGCTGCGTCTGCCTGAGGTGCCTCGCTGGCTGGAGCATTCTCCCCGGGAGCCGGCGCGCCGGAACCGTTGTTGCCGGTTGCCTCGACGGCTTCTTCGTTGGCCACTACTGCTGTTTCGTCGGATTTCTGACTGTCTGTCACCGCTAAAAGTCTTTCGCTTGGAGGGAACTGCTCAGGTAATGCACTCCGGGCCGGGCCTGGAGCTGGTTACTTCAGAGAAAACGAGTCTATCGTGACAGGTGCCACAGGGGCGCCGTCGCTGGCGTTTTCACCGGGTTTAAGGCCTGCTGCCGCAATCTTGGCAACGACGTCCAGGCCGCTGGTCACCTTACCCACCACGGTGTAACCGCCGGCAGTGTCAGCCGGAATGGTGGTGTCCTTGTAGACGATGAAGAATTGGTGTCCGTTGCCGTAAGCGTTGTTGCCGGTACGTGCCACGGCAATCGTCCCCGCGGGGTATTTATTGTCCGCGGGAGTATTTTCCAGTGGGCCCCACCGGTAATTTCCGTCTTCGGACCCGTCTTCGGTCTTGGCGCCGCATTGAAGGAGTCCGAATGTTTCGGATGTGGTCAACCGGTGGCAGAACGCTCCATTGTAGTAGCCGGCGTCGCTGAGGGACTTGAAGACGGCAGCAGCCTGCGGAGCCGCAGTTCCGTTCAGTTCGATGCCGAGTACGCCACTGTTCAAGGCGAGTTCGCCGGTGAAGGTCTTTCCAGCAGCCGTTTCCGGGCCGGGTACGTCGGCGCTGTTCGATGCTGCCGGGGAAGCGGACGGTGAGCTGAGCCCTGCTTCGGCAGCGGCGAACTCCGCCTCGGTGGGGTTGGAGCTGAAGACTGTCAGTTGCAGCACTACGGCCAACACAACCGCCACGCCGGCTGCACTCGCGGCGATGGTGTTGTCGCGTTTGCGTCGCTTGCCCTGTTCCTGCCGCAGGGCACGCTTGGCTTCCATCTGCCTGATGCGCCGTTTCGCTTCGCGGTCATCCCGCGACCTTGTTGCCAAGAGTCCTCCTGATTGTGTTCACTTTCGAAGGCTGCCCACAGGAACCGGGCATGCTGCATTAGATGTGCACGCGCGGAAAGCATAAACTGGCTGCCGCACATAGTTTATGCATGACCGGCTGGACGCCCGCCCTGTAAACGCCGAAAAGGTGTTTAAAGCTGCGGTGCGATGCCAGCGTCAGCTTTCTTCGAGGAGACTTTTCCACCATGGCACGTACCGCCTCCCTGTCCGGATTCCCCGAGTGGCTTCCCCAGGAGCGGTTGGTGGAGCTCCATGTGCTGGATACGCTCCGGAAGACGTTTGAACTGCACGGCTTTTCTTCCATTGAGACCCGTGCGGTTGAGACAGTGGGCCAGCTGCTGCGCAAAGGCGAGATCGACAAAGAGGTCTACGGCCTGAGCAGGCTCCAGGACGATGAGGGTGAGGACGCCACATCGAACAAGGCCGACCCTAACGCCCTGGCCCTCCACTTCGACCTGACCGTCCCCTTTGCCCGCTACGTGGTGGAGAACGCGGGGTACCTGGCATTTCCCTTCCGCCGGTATCAGATCCAGAAAGTCTGGCGGGGGGAGCGGCCCCAGGAAGGCCGCGCACGTGAGTTCACCCAGGCAGACATCGATGTTGTGGGCGACGGCGAACTGCCGTTCCGCTACGACGTCGAAATTGCGTTGGTGATCGCCGAAGCTCTGAGCGCCCTGCCGATCCCGGACTTCCGGCTCCGGATCAATAACCGCAAGCTGGCCGAAGGCTTTTATCGCGGCATTGGGCTCACTGACACGGCCGGGGTGCTGCGCAGCATCGACAAATTGGAAAAGATCGGCGCCGCCAAGGTGGCTGAGCTGCTGAAGAGTGAGCTCGGAGCCACGGACGAGCAGGCTGCACTGGCGCTGGAATTGGCTGGCATCCGAACGGAAGACACCTCATTCGTGGAACGAGTGCGTGCACTTGGAGTCAAGGACGACCTCCTGGAAGAGGGCCTGAATGAGCTTCAGCAGGTTATTGAGGCTGCCGTCCAGCGGGCCCCTGGCAAGGTTATTGCCGACCTCAGCATTGCCCGCGGCCTGGACTACTACACCGGAACCGTTGTTGAGACGGTGCTCGTGGGCCACGAGCAGCTGGGGTCCATTTGTTCCGGAGGCCGCTACGACGCGTTGGCGAGCAAGGGCAACCGCAAGTTCCCCGGCGTCGGCCTTTCCATTGGCGTGACCCGACTTGTGTCCCGCATCCTCAGCCAGGAATTGGCCACGGCCTCCCGATCGGTGCCCACGGCGGTGTTGGTTGCCTTGAACTCAGATGACAGCTGGTACGCGGCGCAGGACATCGCCGCCCAGTTGCGCGGCCGCGGCATTGCCACGGAAGTTGCCGCCAAAGCGGAGAAGTTCGGCAAGCAGATCAAGTTTGCGGACCGTCGCGGCATTCCGTTCGTGTGGTTCACCGACGACCACGGCAAGCACCAGGTCAAGGACATCCGCTCCGGCGACCAGGTAGACGCGGACCCTGCGAGCTGGGCACCGTCGGAAGAGGATCTGCACGTCCGGATCACCACGGCCAGCTAGGCGCCAACCACTGTTCCCTGGTTGTGGCGGGAGCCTTAGCCGGGGCGGGTAAACTCGGACGGGACCGCTTTGCAGCGGTCCCTCTAAATTTCATGCTGAAAGGAATGCTGTGCTGCGCACACATGACCTCGGATCCCTTCGCTCCGAGCACATTGGACAAACCGTTACCCTGGCCGGCTGGGTGGGCCGCCGCCGTGATCACGGTGGCGTTGCATTCGTTGACCTGCGTGATGCCTCCGGTGTCGCCCAGGTGGTTGTCCGTGAGGAAGAGGTCTTCCACGGCCTTCGGAACGAGTACGTGCTGCAGGTGACGGGTACCGTCAACAAGCGTCCTGAAGGCAACGAGAACCCGGCTCTGGCCACGGGCGACATCGAGGTTATCGCGGACAACGTTGTTATCCTCAACACCTCCGAGCCTCTCCCGTTCCAGATTGACGAGCACGTGGAGGTCGGCGAGGAAGCCCGGCTCAAGCACCGTTACCTTGACCTTCGCCGCCCTGGCCCCGCCCGCAACATGCGTCTGCGTTCCGAGGCAAACCGTGTGGCGCGCGAACTCCTGCACCAGCGTGGCTACGTGGAAATCGAGACCCCGACGTTGACGCGTTCGACGCCGGAAGGCGCCCGTGACTTCGTTGTTCCGGCGCGTCTTGCCCCGGGCTCCTGGTATGCGCTTCCGCAGTCGCCCCAGCTTTTCAAGCAGCTCCTCCAGGTGGGCGGCTTCGAAAAGTACTACCAGATTGCCCGCTGCTACCGCGACGAGGACTTCCGCGCGGACCGCCAGCCGGAATTCACGCAGCTGGACATCGAAGCCAGCTTCGTTGACCAAGATGATGTCATTGAGCTCGGTGAAGCGATCGTCAAGGCGTTGTGGCAGCTGATCGACGTCGAGATCCCCACGCCGATCCGCCGCATGACGTACCTGGACGCCATGGCCAAGTACGGCTCAGATAAGCCTGACCTGCGCTTCGGCGTCGAGCTGACTGAACTGACCGAGTTCTTCAAGGACACCAACTTTGGCGTCTTCAAGGCACCGTACGTTGGCGCCGTGGTCATGCCGGGCGGTGCTTCCCAGCCGCGGCGTACCTTGGACGGCTGGCAGGAATTTGCCAAGCAGCGTGGTCACAAGGGCCTGGCCTATGTCCTCTTCAAGGAAGACGGCGAATTGGCTGGCCCGGTGGCCAAGAACCTTACTGACGCCGAGCGCGAAGGTCTGGCGGACGCCGTTGGCGCCAAGCCCGGCGACTGCATCTTCTTCGCCGCCGGCGAGAAGTCCGCAGCCCGCGCCTTGCTCGGTGCTGCGCGAGTGGAAATCGGTCACCGTACCGGCCTGATCGATCCCAAGGACTGGGCTTTCGTCTGGATCGTGGACGCGCCCATGTTCGAGCCTGCTGCCGCTGCTGTTGCCTCTGGCGACGTCGCGGTGGGTGGGGGACAATGGACGGCTGTTCACCATGCCTTCACCTCGCCCAAGCCGGAGTTCCTGGACACCTTTGATAAGGACCCGGAGTCCGCTCTCTCCTACGCCTACGACATCGTCTGCAACGGCAACGAGATCGGTGGCGGTTCCATCCGTATCCATGAGCGCGAAGTGCAGGAACGCGTCTTCCAGCTCATGGGCCTGGACAAGGAAGACGCTGAAACCAAGTTCGGCTTCCTGCTGGAAGGCTTCAAGTACGGCGCGCCTCCGCACGGTGGAATGGCCTTGGGCTGGGACCGTGTGGTTGCTTTGCTCGCCGGAGTGGAGTCCATCCGCGACGTCATTGCCTTCCCGAAATCGGGCAACGGCTACGACCCCCTGACAGCTGCGCCGGCACCGATCACTCCCCAGCAGCGCAAGGAAGCGGGCGTCGACTTCAAGCCCGAGGCCAAGCCTGCCGCCAAGCCGGACACGAAGTCCGAGTAAACGGTAGCCAAAGGCTCTCCACCACGGTGGGGGGCCTTTGGTGTTCCCGCCGCCGAAACCCTCCTGTTGACGAAAAGGTGCCGCTGAATGGTGGAGCAAGCATTTTTGGAATCCCTCATGGACAAGGCCTGGCCTGCGCTGGAACGTGAGGATACGGGGGAGTGGGTCCTGCGTGCTTCGGGCGGTGTGACCCAGCGGGCCAATTCGGTGTGGCCAAGGAACCCTGCCGGTGGGCAGGAGGAAAGCCCGGGCATGGCGCAGTCCGTACGTGCTGCGGCGGAGTGGTACCGGCTTCGCCGGATTCCCTTGATCTTTCAGGTCTTTGACGACTCCCGCAGCGCCGCCCTTAATGCCTACCTGGATGGACAGCGCTACACGCGGCAGTCGGCAACGAAGATCATGGTCCGGGGCACGGAATCTCTGCCGGTGGACTCCTCCGGCCGGGACGTTGAAATCACTGATGAACCATCCGAGGAATGGCTACGGGTGTGGTGGGCCGTCGACGGCCGCGGAGGCGACGCTGAACTGTCGGTCGCTCACAGGATTTTCAGCGCCTGCCCTGCGCTGTACGCACTGGTGAGGGACGACGACGGCGTCCCCGCCGCCGTAGGACGACTCGCCTTGGTTGGTGGCTGGGGCGGGATTTACAGCATGGCGACGTCAACAGGGCACCGGAGGCGCGGATACGGGACCACGGTTCTGGCGGCGTTGTTGAACGCCGGGACCCATCAAGATCTTGAGGGATTCTGGCTGCTGGTCACCGAGGCCAATCACGGAGCACAGCGGCTTTACTCCCACGCCGGTTTCACTGACTACGGCAGCTACCTGTACCGGCAGGCACCTCTGAGGCGTGCGTCCAGCGGCTGCTAGTTCCGGGGCTGCTCCTCCGCCTGGTGTCAGGCCGGCGGATCAGTCACCGTAATGCGGACGGCGCAGGCGTCGGCAGCGCACTTTGCCAGCACTGATGCCTTTGGAGCCTGAACGTCCAGGAAGGCCAGGCGGGTACGCCCGGCAATGGCGCCAAGGAGGGGCTGGGCAAGAACCTGATCCACCAGTGCGCGGTCGCCGCCCGGGACAATGTACTCAACGCGGTGATCGTTGAAAATGCGCGCAGCGTGTTCTGCCGTGGCCTTGGCGTCGAGGAATCGGTTGCCGCTCTTCGAAGCGAGGATGGCGGACCCGCCAGCGGCGGCCAGGGCGTAACCGCCCTTGCGTACCAGCAGCAAGCCAAGCCCGCGTTCCTGGGCTGCCAGCGAAGCCATGCGGGCCACTTCGGTTGTTCCCCGGCCAGGACGCCCGTCGGCGGGCCAGGGTGGCTTCAGGAGCGCACTCGCACCATCGGCCGCCCTCAGAAGTACCCCGCCGTCGTCGAGGTCTTCGCCAACAGGACCATGGCTCGCCACAAAACGGTCCACCCAGCCCTGCAACCTGTCCGCGGGTACCAAAGCGGTCCGGCTGCCGGGCCTCTGACGAGGGGCAGATGATCGGCGATCCACGTCGATGTCTCCTTTGCTGGAACTATGAGTAGCCTATCCATGTGGAAGATCTCTTTGGTGCCGGTGCGGTGGATGACGACGAGTCCGAGGATCTGCCCGTGTCAGGGGGTCCCTCCGATGCTCACTGGATGGCTTCCCAGCGGAGTCCGCTCGCCGTCAGAATGCGCCCGCGTTCTCTTGACGAGGTAGTGGGGCAGCAGCATTTGCTGGGGCAGGGTTCGCCGTTGAGGCAGCTGGCCGCGGGTGCTGATGCCGCAGGCCCGGCGGGCCCAAGTTCGGTCATCCTGTGGGGTCCACCCGGCACTGGAAAGACGACGCTCGCCCATGTCATTGCTCGCGGACCGGGGCGTAAGTTCGTTGAATTGTCTGCCATCACCGCCGGCGTCAAGGATGTTCGCCGCGTTATGGACGATGCCTTGACTGCCCGCGACCTCTACAAGAAGACCACCGTGCTCTTCCTCGACGAGATCCATCGTTTCAATAAAGCCCAACAGGATGCCCTGCTCCCTGGTGTGGAAAATCGTTGGGTGGTGCTGGTGGCGGCCACCACGGAAAACCCGTCCTTCTCCGTGGTCTCGCCACTCCTGTCCCGCTCGCTACTGCTCACCCTGAAGCCGCTCACCGATGACGACATTTCGGGTTTGCTGCAGCGGGCCGTCGCTGACGCCCGTGGCCTTGCCGGCCGCGTTGAACTCAGTTCCGAGGCGCTGGACCATTTGGTCCGCCTCTCCGGAGGGGACGCCCGGAGGGCTCTGACAGCGTTGGAAGCCGCTGCCGGAGTAGCCTTCGGTGACTCAGCCGCCGTCGAGATTTCCGACGACGATGCGACAGGAACTGATGAGTTCAGCGACACCGACGGCGAAACCGGGCTCCCGAAGGACAGCCTTCCTGAGGCTCCCGTGCTGGTGGAGCTCCGCCACACAGAACGTGCCCTTGATGCTGCGGCCGTTCGCTACGACCGCGCCGGCGATCAGCACTACGATGTGGCCAGCGCGTTCATCAAGTCCATTAGGGGCTCGGATGTCGATGCTGCTTTGCATTATTTGGCGCGGATGCTTGAAGCCGGTGAGGACCCGAGGTTTGTTGCACGGCGGATCGTGATCTCCGCTGCGGAAGATATTGGAATGGCCGATCCCACGGCGCTGCAGACCGCGGTGGCCGCAGCGCAGGCAGTGCAACTGATCGGCATGCCGGAGGGCAGGATTGTGCTGGCTGAGGCGGTGGTTCACCTGGCCACAGCACCCAAGTCCAACGCCGCGTACATGGGTTTGAACAAAGCCGTGGCAGATGTTCGTGCCGGATTCGGCGGTGGAATCCCCATGCACCTGCGCGATGCGCACTACCCGGGGGCAAAGCAGCTGGGTCACGGCAAGAGCTACAAGTACGCCCACGATGAACCACACGGCGTGGCAACCCAGCAGTATCCACCGGATGACCTGGTGGGTAAGGACTATTACCAACCCACTGGTAACGGAGCTGAACGCGATATCGCCGCCAGGCTGGAACGGCTCCGCAAAATCGTGCGCGGGGAGTAGGGCCCTGATCACGACGGCTGCAGATGATAGCCCTGCCCATGGTAGGCTTGATCCTTGTCTGGCATGGCCTGACGCACAACCCCTCTGAAGATTCCTTCAATAGAGCTGTGCGCCCGGGCTAGTAGCAAGAGGTAGCGGTTGGCCGATGCTCTCCCTGATGGAGGCCAGTAACACTGACACACCGCAGTAATTGGAAGGACACAAGTGGCTAACAACACTCGTGCTCGCCGTACCGCACGTCTTTCGCGTGCACTCGGCATTGCTCTGACCCCCAAGGCCGCCAAGTACATGGAGCGCCGCCCGTACGGCCCCGGTGAGCATGGCCGTGCCCGCAAGAAGCAGGACTCCGACTACGCCGTACGTCTGCGCGAAAAGCAGCGTCTGCGCGCCCAGTACGGCATCCGCGAAGCCCAGATGACCCGCGCCTTCGAAGAAGCACGCCGCACCAAGGGCCTCACCGGTGAAAACCTGGTTGAGCTCCTCGAAATGCGTCTGGACGCCCTGGTGCTCCGTGCAGGCTTCGCCCGCACCATCGCACAGGCCCGCCAGCTGGTTGTGCACCGCCACATCATGGTTGACGGCGTCCGCGTGGACCGCCCGTCCTTCCGCGTTGGCGAAGGCCAGCTCATCCACGTTCACAGCCGCTCCGAGGTTATGCCCCCGTTCCAGGTGGCAGCTGCTGGCGCACACGTGCTCAACAACGTGCCGGCATACCTGGACGTCAAGATTGACGCCCTCCAGGCCCGCCTGGTTCGTCGCCCGAAGCGCTCCGAGGTCCCCGTGATCTGTGAAGAGCAGCTCGTCGTCGAATTCTACGCTCGCTAAATTTCAGCAGCGCATACAGAGAAGCCCGTGGCACACGCCGCGGGCTTCTTTGTATGTAAGGTACCGGGCCAATATAGGTAAGGTACTGGGGGAGGCCTTGCCCAAAGCCCGGAATCGGCTGGTGCGAGGCAGCGAAACGATCCAAGGAGAAGAGTTCTATGTCTGGTGGCGACATCGCCGGCCTCATCGCAGCAGGAGTGTTTGCACTCCTCGTCCTGCTTTTGGCCGTGCCCATTTTGAAGCTGGGTGGCGTTTTTGACGAAGTGCGGACTTCCATCCGTTCCATCAGCGATGGCGCCACGCCCCTGATGGATGAAGTGACTGCCACGGTGACCACCACCAACCAGCAGTTGAAGAAAGTTGACGGCATTGCCTCCAACGTCTCTGATGCCTCGGCCAACATCTCCGCGTTGTCCTCGCTTGTAGCAGCAACGGTAGGTTCACCCTTGATTAAGGTGGCTGCCTTCAGCTACGGCGTCCGTTCGGCGTTTGCTGGACGCCGCACCACCTCCTCCGGCCGCCGCAGCCGCTGACCCAACCAGCCGCTTCCCCAATCAGCCGCTGAACTACAGGGAGACCTCATGAAACGAATTGTGTGGATGGGCATCGGCGTCGCCATCGGCGTCATCGCCTTCCGTAAGATCACCGAAGCCCAGGCCAATCTTGGTCCGGAAGGGCTGAACCGGGCTGTTGGCCGGATGGCTGATGGCCTGTTCGACTTTGCCGATGCCGTGCGTACGGGGACGCACCAACGCGAAGAGGAATTGCGGGCCGCGTTGGGTATCGACGACGCCGTATCGTCGCGGCGCTAGCGGAGCGGTTCGCCCCCGCGCCCTCAACAGGGCAGAATGGAAAGCTGCGGAACGGCACCAGCCGGTACCGCGCACATCGTGTGCAGTGAATTGAGAAGGGTAAGTAATCAGCTAATGAAGTCGCAGGAGATCACCAAGCGCTGGGTGGACTTTTTTGTCAACAAGGGCCACACCGCCGTTCCCTCCGCGTCGCTCGTTTCCAGCGACCCGTCACTTCTCTTCACTGTGGCCGGAATGGTGCCTTTCATTCCCTACCTCACTGCGCGCGAAGAGCCTCCCTACAGCCGTGCCACAAGCGTCCAGAAGTGCATCCGCACCGGAGACATCGAAGAAGTAGGCAAGACTGCCCGCCACGGCACGTTCTTCCAGATGTGCGGCAACTTTTCCTTTGGAGATTACTTCAAGGAAGACGCCATCAAGTTCGCTTTCGAGCTGCTGACCACCAGCGTTGATGACGGCGGTTACGGACTTCCTGCCGAGCGCCTCTGGGTGACTGTCTACGAAGAGGATGACGAAGCCAAAGAACTCTGGCTCAAGAACACCGGCATTCCTGCCGAGCGTATCCAGCGCATGGGCAAGGCCGACAACTACTGGTCCACCGGACAGCCCGGCCCGGCCGGTCCCTGCTCTGAGATCTACTACGACCGCGGCCCTGCTTACGGCATCGAAGGCGGCCCCCTGGCCGACGAAACCCGCTACATCGAAATCTGGAACCTCGTGTTCATGCAGTACCAGATCGAAAACGTCCGCTCCAAGGTGGACTTCGACATCGTCGGTGAACTGCCGCAGAAGAACATCGACACCGGCCTGGGCATGGAGCGTCTTGCGATGATCCTCCAGGGTGTTGAAAACATGTACGAGACCGACCAGGTCCGTCCTGTGATCGATAAAGCCGCTGAATTGTCCGGCCGCGAGTACACCTCAGCTGAATCCCCGGATGATCCGCACCACACCGACGATGTCCGCATGCGCGTTGTTGGTGACCATATTCGTTCTGCCCTGATGCTCATTGCTGATGGCGTCGCACCGTCCAATGAAGGCCGCGGCTATGTGTTGCGCCGCCTGATTCGCCGCGCCGTCCGCGCCATGCGCCTGCTCGGCGTCGAAAAAGCCTGCCTGCCGGAGCTGCTCCCTGCCTCCCGTGACGCCATGAAGGGTGTCTACCCGGTGGTGGAGACCGACTTCGCGCGCATCAGCCGCATTGCCTACGCCGAAGAAAAGGCATTCCTGCGCACCATCGCTTCAGGTACGGCACGATTGGAAGATGCTGTAGCGGAGTCTAAGGCTGCCGGCGTTCCCCTTTCCGGTGCTGACGCCTTTGCCTTGCACGATACGTACGGATTCCCGATCGATCTGACCCTGGAAATGGCCGAGGAAGCCGGCCTCAAGGTGGACGAGGCAGGCTTCCGTGCTCTCATGCTCGAGCAGCGCCAGCGTGCCCAAGCCGATGCGAAGGGCAAGAAGGGTGGCCACGCCGACCTCAGCGCCTATCAGGAGCTTCTGGGTAAGGGCGAAACGGTCTTCACCGGATACAACGAACTTGAGGGCGAAGCAAAGGTCCGCGGCATCGTCAGCGGTGGCCGGCCGGTAGCCCACGCTTCCACCGGCGAGGAAATCGAGCTTGTCCTCAACGAGACCCCGTTCTATGCCGAAGCTGGTGGCCAGTCTGCTGACACCGGCCTCATCACCGGTGACGGGTTCGTGGTGGAGGTCCTGGACGTGCAGCGTCCCATCAAGGGGCTCAGCGTGCACAAGGCGATTGTCCGCGAAGGTGAGATCGCTTCCGATGCCTTGGTGCGCGCCGCCGTCGACCGTGAACGTCGTCACGCTGCTGAGCAGGCCCACACCGGCACGCACATTGTGCATGCTGCATTGCACCAGATCCTCGGCCCTGAAGCTACCCAGCGCGGTTCCTTCAACAAGGCCGGATACCTGCGCTTTGACTTCGCCTGGGGCGAAGGCCTCAGCACAGCAACGCGGTCTGAAATTGAAGAGGTCTCCAACATCGCCATCCGGAATAACTACCGGGTTGACACCAAGGTGATGGGGCTCGCCGAAGCCAAGGCGCTGGGCGCTATGGCTTTGTTCGGGGAAAACTACGGCAGCGAAGTGCGCGTGGTGGAGATCGACGGCGCGTGGTCCCGTGAGTTGTGCGGCGGTACCCACGTGGCAAATACGTCCCTGATCGGCAGCCTTTCCCTGCTGGGCGAGCAGTCTGTTGGCTCGGGAAACCGCCGTGTTGAGGCCTTTGTTGGCTTGGACGCCTTCCGCCATCTGGCGGCAGAGCGGGCTCTGGTTTCCGAGCTTACGGATTTGCTGAAAGTTCCATCCGGACAGCTTGCTGACCGCATCTCCAGCACCCTGAACAAGCTCAAGGCTGCGGAGAAGGAGCTTGATCGCCTCCGCAAAGAGCAGCTCGCCGCAGCGGCCGCAAACCTTACGGGTACTGCCAAGGATGCTGCCGGTGTTCGGGTTGTAGCCCACGACGCCGGCCAGGTGGGCGGCGCTGATGATCTGCGCAACCTTGCCCTCGATCTCCGCAATCGTCTTGGCTCGGAAGCCTCCACCGTGGCTGTTGCAGGTGTCAGCAATGACCGTCCCGTCATACTGATTGCCACCAACGAGGCTGCCCGCGAAGCAGGGGTAAAGGCCGGAGCGCTGGTGCGTTTGGCAGCAGGGATTCTCGGCGGCGGCGGCGGTGGCAAGGACGATGTCGCCCAGGGCGGCGGCACCGACGCTGGGAAGGTCTCTGAGGCCCTCACAGCGGTGGTGGATGCGATTGCCAAGCGCTGACGGTGGATTCCAGTTCTGACAGTGACGTCTACCCCCATGGCATCAAGCTGGGGGTAGACGTCGGTACCGTTCGGGTGGGTCTGGCCATCTGCGATCCGGACGGGATCCTGGCCACGCCGTTCAAGACGGTTGGCCGGGACAGCAAGAAAAATTCCGATGTGCGGGTAGTCGTCAAACACGCTGTCGAACTGCCGGCGGTACAGATTTTTGTGGGCCTTCCCCGCACCATGAAGGGCGAGGAACGTGCGTCCGCGCAGATGGCCATGGACTACGCAGATCTCCTTACCAGCGAGCTTCAACGTGCTGGTTTGGACGTTCCCGTAAACCTCGTCGATGAGCGACTTTCAACTGTTACGGCACACCGCAACCTGCACGAAGCTGGCATGAGCAGCAAGAACCACCGTAAAGTGGTTGATCAGGTTGCCGCTGCTGGAATACTGCAGCACGCAATCGACATGCAAAAAGCCAGAGGAACGGACGTTGGCCGCCGAGTGCAGGCACCGGTGCAGTCCGAAAAACCCAGCAGTGCCCCAACGCTGCGGGCTGCCTCCGGTAGTGAATCCGATTCTTCTAAGAGGGGACTGCAACTGTGAGCCCGGTCAACAACGACCCCTCAAGCGGTACCGCCGGCGGCGGTATGCCGCTCACCCGCAAAGAGCTGCGGGCGCGTGAACGATTCCTCGCCACGCAGAACCACAATGTGGTACCCGTTCCCGAAGCGACTCCGGGGGAGGCGACTCCCTCGGCGGAGGGTGAGCCCGAGTTGCCCCGACCAGTCCCTGCGGTACAGCCTGCCCCGGGGGTTAAGCCCGCCCCGGCGGATACTCCTGCCGCTGTTGCACCCCCAACGCCTGTGGCACCGCCAACGCCAGTTGCACCGCCGACTCCAGTTGCACCGCCAACGTCCGCAGCGTCCCCGTCGCAGGCCCAGTCGCCTGTTGTTGTGGCTGATGATGCCCCGGTTCATATGGTTGAAGCGCACGATGAGCCCTATGGGCATCAGCAGGACCGCCAGCAACAAGACGTCCAGGAACAACACGATCAGGAGCAACACGTCCCCTCTTTCGAGCAGGGCGGGGTTGATCACGGAGATACTCCGCACGGTAATCTTCACCCCGATGATGCCCATCACGGTGATGTGGAACATGAAGCCCTTTCGGCAGAGCATCCCGAAGCACACGCCGACGGCCACGAGTACGCTGAACACGATGCCCACTACCAGCTCGGCATCCATGACGAACTCCACAATGACGTTCTTCTTCATGACGAGCACCCCCACGACCTCATTGCCCCCGCGGCGAGTCCGGCGTCCAAGGCTGCCGCGAAAAGAGCCCGGCGTCGGCGTCGTGTTGTGGCTCTTCTGATCACGCTGGGTGTCTTCGTAGCCGCAATAGCCATTGGTGCGCAGTTCCTGAAGCCCTTGCTGGGCATGGACAAAGTGACCGATTACCCCGGCCCGGGCACGGGGTCGGTAACCATCACGGTGCCCGAAGGCTCCGGTCCCAAGGCTGTTGCAAACGATCTGGTTGCCAATCGTGTGGTTGCCGATTCCGATGCTTTCGTCAAGGAGTTCCTCAACGAAGGCGGCGAACTCTCGCCTGGATCCTTCACTTTCCGGACTGAGATGAAGAATTCGGATGCTGTGGCCGTCCTGGTGAACAAGGACGCATCCAAGGTGATGTACTTTGCGCTGAGCGCGGGCCTGCGTATCAATGAATCCCTGGAGGCTATCTCCAAGGGTTCGGGCATTCCCATGCAGGAGCTCAACGCCTTGAATCAGGCACCCGGGCAGTTTGGTGTTCCCGCCAAGGCCAAGAGCCTGGAAGGCTTCCTTGCCCCCGGCGAATATCGGTTCGAACTCGGTACGTCCGCCAAGGACATCATCCGGAAGTTGGTGGCCACCACCCTCGATGAACTCAAGGCCCAAGGCGTTACCGACCCCGCCAAGCAGTACGACACCGTGACCATCGCCAGCATTGTTCAGGCCGAAGGTGGTCAGGCGGACTATGGAAACGTGGCTGGAGCAATTTACAACAGGCTCAAGCCCAACAACGTTGAGACCAGCGGCCTGATCCAGTCTGATGCCACGGTGACGTACGGTCTGGGCAAGAAGTCGTTCCACCTCACCGAGGAGGAAAAGGCTGATAAGTCCAATGCCTACAACACCTACGCCAACGTTGGGCTTCCGGTAGGGCCCATTGGCTCGCCGGGCAAAACGGCCATTGATGCTGCGGCCAAACCCACCCAGAACGATTACCTCTACTGGGTGACCATCAACCTGGACACCAAGGAGACCAAGTTCTCCAAGACGTTGGCTGAGCACAACACCTATGTTGAGCAGTACAACGCGTGGTGCCAGGCTAATGCGGGACGGTGTGTGTGAGTCGTCGTGCCGCAGTCCTGGGGCACCCGATTTCACATTCGAAGTCTCCGGCACTGCACTGCGCAGCTTACGCAAAGTTGGGTGTGGACATCGACTACTCGGCGATCGACGTCACTGTTGAGAGGCTCCCATCGTTCATGGAGTCACTTCGCGGTGATGACGCTTGGTGCGGCCTTTCAGTGACCATGCCGTTGAAGTCTGCCATGGTCAAGGAAGTGGACGAAGTCCGCGGCGCCGGCGCCCACCTTGGTGTCATCAACACAGTCGTTTTCGAGCACGACGCCGGACAGGTGCGTCGGGTGGGGTACAACACTGATGTGGCTGGCATCGTCGAAGCGGTCCGCTATGCGGGCGTGGTTGCCGCACCTCATGCGGCCATCCTTGGTGGTGGCGGCACGTCGGCTGCGGCCGTTGCTGCTGCGCAGCAACTTGGCGCCCACCACGTTGACGTTTTCGTTCGTGATGCGGGACGGGCCGGGGATGCGAGAGCCGCCGCGGCCGCCGTCGGAATTTCCCTTGCCGTCCGGCCCTTGACGGAAGCGGCATCAGCTGTGGCCGGGACGGACCTGGTCATCTCCACGTTTCCACCCCGTGCCGCCGATTCCTTGGCGGAGGAGCTGGCGGCGCTGCCCGGCAGCGGCGCCGGCGTCCTGCTGGATGTCGCTTACGATCCCTGGCCAAGCCGTCTGGCGGAAGTGTGGCAACGCCATGGGGGAGCGGTGGTCCCGGGCCTGGAGATGCTGATGTACCAGGCGGCCGAGCAGATCAGGCGCTTTAGCGGCTGTGACGTCGACGCCGCCGTCATAGATGTGATGTGCGACTCAGTCGGGCTTCCCCGGCGAGTGTTCTAGACGCCCTACATGGCAGGATTGGTTATATGTTGCGTTGGTTGACTGCCGGTGAATCCCATGGTCCGGCCCTGATCGGAATTGTTGAAGGCGTGCCTGCCGGTGTTGAACTCACCAGCGGGCAGATTCGTGACGCGCTGGCGCGTCGCCGCCTGGGCTATGGACGTGGTGCCCGCATGAAGTTTGAGCAGGACGAGGTCACCATCATGGGTGGTGTCAGGCATGGTCTTACCCAAGGCGGCCCTGTGGCCATCCAGGTTGGAAACACCGAGTGGCCCAAATGGGAGCAGATCATGTCTGCTGATCCTGTGGACCCTGAAGTCCTCGCCGATCAGGCCCGCAACGCACCGCTGACCCGTCCACGCCCTGGGCACGCAGATTTTACCGGTATGCAAAAATACGGCTTTGACGAAGCCCGCCCGGTCCTCGAGCGTGCCAGCGCGCGCGAAACGGCCACACGCGTGGCCCTTGGTACCGTTGCCGCCCAGTTCCTGAAGCAGTTGGGCATCGAGCTGGTCAGCCACACCGTTTCCATTGCCAGCGTGACTGTCCCCGAGGGCAGGCCCCTGCCGTTGCCGAGGGACGTCATAGCCCTCGACGCCGACCCCTTGCGATGCTTCGACCGCGAGACCTCTAATGCGATGGTGGCAGAGGTGGATGCCGCGCACAAAGAAGGCGAGACGCTGGGAGGCGTGGTAGAGGTACTGGCTTACGGGCTTCCGCCGGGACTGGGCAGCTACGTCCACTGGGATCGTCGACTGGACTCCCGTCTGGCCGCCGCGCTGATGGGCATCCAGGCCATCAAGGGCGTGGAAGTAGGCGATGGATTCCTGACGGCGGCCCGCCGTGGATCTGCTGCCCATGATGAGATCCTCAAGGATGACAACGGCAAGATTGTTCGCCAGACCAACCGGGCCGGTGGCATCGAGGGCGGCATGAGCATTGGTGAAGTGCTTCGCGTCCGGGCTGCCATGAAGCCGATCGCCACAGTTCCGCGCGCGTTGCGCACCATTGACGTCAGCACCGGGGAGCCTGCAAAGGCACATCACCAGCGCTCTGATGTTTGTGCCGTGCCCGCGGCCGGCGTTGTGGCCGAAGCCATGGTGGCATTGGTGCTGGCTGAGGCTGTGGCCGAGAAATTCGGTGGTGATTCTGTGCCTGAGACCCAGCGCAACCTGCAAAGCTACCTTGAAAGCATCCCGGCTACCTTGGACACGGTCGGCCGGTAGTGGTCCGCTCTATCCCGGATGGCCGGCCCATAGTTCTGGTTGGACCCATGGCCGTCGGAAAATCGGCGATAGGTCAGCAGCTGGCCCATCAGATGCGTCTGCCTTTTGTGGACACTGATGCTGTGGTTGTTGCCGCCCATGGCAGCATTGCCGATATTTTCGCAGGCAGGGGAGAACACGCCTTCCGCGAGATTGAAGCGCGGGCTGTGGCCAAGGCCATCGAGTCCGCGAAGATCGATCCGGCCATTATTTCCCTCGGCGGCGGGGCAGTGCTCGACTCCGGGACCCAGCAATTGTTGGGGGAGTGCACCGTGGTCTATCTGGAGTGTGATGCGGAAACGGTCGCTGACAGAATTGCGCGCAACACCGGCCGGCCCTTGCTGCAGGGTGACGCCATGACCCGTTGGGAGGCCTTGTTCGCCACCCGACGTCCGGTTTATGAGCGTCTTGCAGACATTGTCATGGATGTCCGTACCGGATCCGTGGCTGAAATCGGCCTCCACTTGGAGGAGCGGCTGCTCCAGCATGCAGCCTTGAAAGAGGAAGTTGAAAAGTGAGCTCCGAAGCAACTGTCATCAAGGTGACCGGCCAGTCCGTTAATGAAAACTACGACGTCGTGGTGGGCCGGGGCCTGTTGGGCACCCTGCCGGCGAAGCTGGGCGAACGTGTCCGCCGCGTTCTGGTGATTCACCCGCGGGCGCTTCGCCTGACCGGCGATACTGTGCGGGACGAGCTCGAAGCTGCAGGCTTCACTGCGCTCACGGCCGAAATCCCGGACGCCGAAGAAGGCAAGCACATCCAGGTGGCGGCGTTCTGCTGGCAGGTGCTGGGTCAGAACGACTTCACTCGATCTGATGCCATCGTGGCTGTCGGCGGCGGTGCTGTGACTGACCTTGCCGGCTTTGTGGCTGCAACCTGGCTTCGAGGGGTCAAAGTCATCCATATGCCAACGAGCCTTCTCGGCATGGTGGATGCCTCGGTGGGTGGCAAGACCGGCATCAATACTGCCGAGGGCAAGAACCTGGTGGGCTCTTTCCACCCGCCGGCTGCTGTCCTGGCTGACCTTGACACTCTTCAGACCCTGCCGAAGAACGAGCTCATTTCCGGAATGGCAGAGGTGATCAAATGCGGTTTCATCGCAGATCCGGCCATCCTTGACCTCGTCGAAAAGAACACCGACGCCGTGATGGACCCCGGATCGGATGTTGTCCGGGAGCTTATCGAACGTGCCATCGCTGTGAAGGCGGAGGTCGTCTCCCAGGACCTGAAGGAATCGGGCCTCCGCGAAATCCTGAACTACGGGCACACCCTGGGCCATGCCATCGAACTCGTGGAACGCTACTCGTGGCGTCACGGTGCCGCTGTATCCGTGGGCATGATGTTTGCAGCCGAGTTGTCGCGAAGCGTTGGCCGTTTGTCCGACGCTGACGCCGACCGGCACCGCACTATTCTGGAAAGCCTCGGTCTGCCCACCACCTACCGCAAGGACCGCTGGCAAGGCCTTCTTGATGGGATGCGCCGGGATAAGAAGTCCCGTGGTGACCTGCTCCGGTTTGTTGTCCTCGATGGCGTGGCCAAACCGGGCATACTGGAAGTTCCTGACACCTCGCTCCTGTTTGCCGCCTACCAGGAGATCGCATCATGACCGTCACTCTTCGTGAAGGCGTCAGCGACTGGCCAACAGCCGGATTCCCGGGAGTCCGCCTGAACCCGGACACTTTGCTGCCAGTGGTTGTCAATGAGGAAGCCATGGAGTCCGCCCTTGCGGCCTCGGAGGACCCTGCAGATCGCATCATGGCCCTTCTTCTGGACAATCAGCCCAAGGAGGCAGCGGAGCTCCTGGCTGAGGCCCGCTACAAAGATCCGGAGTCGTTCCGGTTGAGGATTTTTGAGGCCGAAGTCCATCGGGCAACCAACCGGCTGGACCGTGCTGTCCAGTTGTTCAGGCACCTGTTGCAGGATGTCCAGGGCAGCCCGAAGGAAGCTATTGTGCACCAGTATCTTGGCCGGGCATATTTCGTCAGCGGCAACGCACTGGCAGCGTCCGAAGAATTCGCCAGGGCCTTGGACCTGCGAGTAGCCATGGCAGCTGATGCTGCGCTGATATATTCCTCAGCTGTTGCCCTTCAGAGGGCACGGAATGTGCTGGAACTCGCTTCCTGAAGCCGGGTGGAACACTCCCCGCAAGCCTTTGGCACATTTGCCGGTAGAATGGTTCTTGGATTTTTGATAAATACGCGCTGGCGGGCCGATTGGTACGCCTGCTTGGCATAGATAGCTGGCAGTCAGAACCAGTGCGATAACCAGAGGATACGAGTGGCAACCACAAACGACATCAAGAACGGGACCGTACTGAAGCTCGAGGGCCAGCTCTGGAACATCATCGAGTTCCAGCACGTCAAGCCAGGCAAGGGCGGCGCCTTCGTCCGTACCAAGATGCGCAATGTCATGTCCGGCAAGGTGGTTGACAAGACCTTCAACGCCGGCCTGAAGATTGAAACCGCTACGGTGGACCGCCGCGATTACCAGTACCTGTACCAGGACGGCGAAGACTTCGTGTTCATGGATACCCAGGACTACGACCAAATCACCGTATCGGGTGCCACGGTGGGCGACGCCACAAACTTCATGCTTGAGAACCAGATGGTCAACATCGCCATCCATGAGGGCACGCCGCTGTACATTGAACTGCCCCCGAGTGTTGTCCTCGAAATCACCTACACGGAGCCGGGCCTTCAGGGCGACCGCTCCTCGGCAGGCACCAAGCCTGCAACTGTCGAGACCGGTTACGAAATCCAGGTTCCGCTGTTCGTTGAGCAGGGCACCAAGGTCAAGGTCGACACCCGCGATGGCAGCTACTTGGGCCGGGTCAACGACTAGTGAGCGCACGCGGTAAAGCCCGTAGCAGGGCTCTTGAAGTACTTTTCGAGGCGGAGCAGCGTTCCGTTTCGGCTTTCGACGCGATGACAGCGCGGCGGGAGAAGACCGACCTTGTCATCAACCCCTACACGGTGGAAATCGTCGAGGGTGTTGTTTCCATGCAGGCAACCATCGATGAGTTCCTGCAGACGTACGCCCAAGGCTGGACGTTGGAGCGGATGCCGTCGGTTGACCGCATCATCCTCCGCATCGGCGCGTGGGAACTTCTCTACAATGACGAGGTTCCCGACGGCGTAGCCGTCAGCGAAGCTGTGGCTCTCGCGAAGACCATGTCCACGGACGAGTCGCCTGCCTTCATCAATGGGCTGCTTGGCCGGCTCCAGAAGCTGAAGCCCTCGCTCCTGGCATAAGGAGTTGTTGGCCGCTGAAGAACCCGCATCCACTGGATGCGGGTTCTTTTGTGTTTACTGGAGGACCGCTGCCCTAAGCGTTGGGATCTTCCTGAGGAGCTCGAACTCGTCATGCTGATGGACATGGACGTCGCGGCCGCTGAGAATCCGTTGGCGGGTAAATGCCAGGGCTGTGGCCCCTTTGATGAAGGCCCTCATCTGCGCACCACGCCCGCGCGAGGACGCCCACCCAATGGCGTGCCGTCGGCCTCGGGAGGTACCCAGCATCTCCACTTCTGCGGGAGTAAACCAGCCTGCCCGGGCATATTCGAGCAGCCGCTGGCGGGTCAGTTTTCCTTCAGCGACCCGGAGGAGGATGATTCCCACCGCTGCCACCAGGAAGATCGGTACCTGAACCACGAAGTACTCCACCAGGAAGTTCTGGCCCATGCTGTTCCACCGGTTGTGCAGGAACATCGCAGGCAACAAGCCGATGAAGAAGGCCAGGACCGCGTACCCCGAATGCCATTTGCGCGCAGCGAAACCCATGATCAGTCCGGTTGTACCCGTGAAAACTGCGTGCGCGAAGGGCGACATGACACCCCGGAGGATGAAGATCCGGATGAGGTCAGTGCTTGGATCTGATGATGAGGCTATTTCGCGGCCGAAGTAGAGGATGTTCTCCGTGAAGGCAAAGCCCGCGGCAATGGTGAAGGCAAACACCACCCCATCAACAGGTCCGTCAAAATATTTGCGTGCTGCGAGGATCAGGACCAGCAACCCCAGCGACTTGGTGAATTCCTCCACGATGGGGGCTTGGACCGTTGCCATGAAGTAGGTGAATGCTTCTTCGCTGGAGGTGGGAGCTGCAAGTGCGAAGAGCGGCTGGATAAGCAGTGTCCCGGCAATGGAAACCGCGGCACCCCACGTGAAAGCGAACCACAGGAGCCTTTTTGGTTCGGGTTCCCAGCGATCTATCAGGCGTACCGTCAGCAGCACTACGGAGAGTGGAATCAGTGAGGCAATGAAGCCGATGACAAACCCGCTGATGCCGGTGTTGCCGAGGAGAAACGGCACCACCAGGAACAGGCTGCCGAGGACCAGCACGGTTGCTCCGATGAGTAAAGGGAGCGTCCCCCAGGACCGGCGAGGCTGCGGCGCTGGCGGCATGGCCCAGGTTTGCTGCGGGAGGGTCGTCGGGTTGCCGGGGGCCGGTTGGTAATTACCGGGCTGGACGCGGCCAATCCACGTTGGGTTGGCGCCAGGTTCCAGGTAAGGACGCGGATAAGGTTGTCCGCCTGGTTGGCCGTGGTGGTTCATGGTCATGGGCACGAGCCTATTCCACAGCACGGAGTGTGAGCTTAAACTCACGCGTCACTGCGGTCCCCGGTGAGGTGGAAAAGGGGCGCTGTGGTAGTTTTGAAAAGCAAATATTCCTTTTTTAATTCCGTCCCGTGAGGCGGGGAAAGGGGAGACGAGCGATGACTGAAGTCACTTCAGCACACGTGCCGTCGCGGGTTGTCCTCAATCAGGCGGACATTGATCGTGCGCTCACTCGTATCGCCCACGAGATCCTCGAAGCCAACAAAGGCTCCCAGGACCTGGTCCTGTTGGGCATTCCCAGCCGCGGCTATCCCTTGGCTGTGCGGCTTGCCAACAAGATCGCTGCCGCGGACCCCACGGTTAACGCAGACACCATGGTTGGTCAGTTGGATGTCACCATGTTCCGTGACGATCTTTCCCATCAGCCCACCCGGCCACCACGCCACACCCGGCTCCCGCTGTCAGGCATAGATAACAAAGTTGTTGTCCTGATTGACGACGTCCTGTACTCCGGCCGGACCATCCGCGCGGCTCTGGATGCCTTGGTTGATCTTGGCCGCCCACGCATCGTCCGTCTTGCGGTGCTGGTGGACAGGGGACACCGTGAGCTTCCCATCCGGGCAGATCACGTGGGCAAGAACCTGCCCACTTCCTCATCGGAGAAGGTCCGGGTCCATCTCGAGGAGATCGATTCCGTAGACGGCGTGCCCGTCAACGAGGTTGTTATCGAGGCCGGTAAATGAAGCATCTTCTTTCCACCGAAAACCTCAGTCTTTTCGACGCCATCCGTGTTCTGGACACGGCGGAGGAAATGTCCGCCGTCGGCGAGCGTGAAGTAAAGAAGCTCCCGGCACTGCGCGGCCGGACGGTGGTGAACCTCTTCTTCGAGGACTCCACCCGTACCCGCATCTCCTTTGAGGCGGCAGCCAAGCGACTGTCAGCCGATGTCATCAACTTCGCTGCCAAGGGATCTTCGGTCTCCAAGGGGGAGTCCCTCAAGGACACGGCGCAAACACTTGCAGCCATGGGTGCGGACGCCGTCGTTATCCGGCACTGGGCATCCGGCGCACCGCACCGGCTTGCTGCCACCGACTGGATCGACGCAGCCGTCATCAATGCTGGCGACGGCACCCATGAGCACCCTACGCAGGCACTGCTGGACGCCTTCACCATGCGGCGGCATTGGTCGCAGGTCAACGGCATTGAGTCCACGGGGGCAGACCTCAAAGGCATGCGGGTAGCGATTGCCGGCGATGTCCTGCACTCGCGCGTTGCCCGTTCCAATGTGTGGTTGCTCAAGACCCTTGGCGCCGAGGTCACGCTCGTGGCGCCACCCACGCTGCTGCCCATCGGCGTCGAGCACTGGCCTTGCAAGGTCAGTTACAACCTGGACGAGACACTGGAAGCGGGCATCGACGCCATGATGATGCTGCGCGTCCAGGGTGAGCGGATGAACGCCTCATTCTTCCCTTCAACCCGCGAGTACTCCCGCCGCTGGGGGTTCGACGACGCAAGGCTCCGTGCGCTGGACGATCTCGGCATGAAGGACACCATCATCATGCACCCCGGCCCCATGAACCGTGGCCTGGAGATTTCCTCGGCAGCCGCCGATTCGCCGCGTTCGACCGTTCTCGCCCAGGTGCGAAACGGTGTCTCGGTCCGTATGGCCGCCCTTTACCTGCTGCTCTCCGGGGATTCCCGTGAAGCCGCCCCGAACTTTAGCCAGTCCAGCAAGGAGACCAACTGATGGCCGAGAAGACCTACCTGATTCGTGGGGCCGCCATCCTGGGCGGCGAAGCTGAAGACCTCTTGATCCGCGACGGCGTCATCGAAGCTCGCGGCAAGGACCTGTCTGCGGAGGACGCAACTGTCATCGACGCCCAGGGCCTCGTTGCACTGCCTGGCATGGTGGACGTTCACACCCACCTGCGCGAACCCGGACGTGAAGACGCCGAAACGGTGGAGACCGGCACCCGCGCTGCGGCGCTGGGTGGCTTCACCGCCGTCCACGCGATGGCCAACAGCAACCCGGTGGCGGACACTGCGGGCGTTGTGGAGCAGGTTCACAGCCTGGGACGGGCGTCCGGCTGGGTGGATGTACGTCCTGTTGGTGCAGTCACCGTGGGTTTGGCTGGGGAACAACTGGCAGAGCTGGGCGCCATGGCCGATTCCCGCGCCCAGGTCCGGATGTTCTCCGATGACGGCATCTGCGTTCACGATCCCGTCATCATGCGCCGCGCCTTGGAATACGTCAAAGCGTTCGACGGCGTAGTGGCCCAGCACGCGCAGGAACCGCGCCTTACCGCCGGGGCACAGATGAACGAAGGCGCGGTGTCGGCCGTGCTTGGACTGACCGGCTGGCCCGCTGTTGCAGAGGAAAGCATCATCGCCCGCGACGTTCTGCTTGCCCAGCATGTTGGTTCCCGCCTCCATGTGTGCCACGTCTCCACGGCGGGTTCCGTGGAGATCGTTCGCTGGGCCAAGGCCCGTGGAATCAATGTCACCGCCGAGGTCACTCCGCACCACCTGCTGCTCACTGATGAGCTGGTCCGCAGCTACGACCCCGTCTACAAAGTCAACCCCCCGCTGCGCACCGATGCCGACGTGCAGGCCCTCCGGGAGGGCCTGGCCGACGGCACCATCGACGTCGTGGGAACAGACCACGCCCCGCACCCCAGCGAGCATAAGGAATGCGAATGGGCGCAAGCAGCCATGGGCATGACCGGTCTTGAAACCGCACTGTCCGTGGTGCAGGAGACCATGATTGAAACCGGCCTCATGACGTGGGCTGATTTCGCCAGGGTTACCTCGTTCACCCCTGCAGTCATTGGGCGCGTCGCCGATCAGGGCCGTCCCTTGGAGGTTGGCGAACCTGCCAATGTCATCCTGGTGGACCCGGCTGCGCGTTGGACTGTTGACCCGCATAAAATGGCAACCATGGGCCGCAATTCACCGTTCAAGGGCAAGGAGCTGCCCGGATCCGTGGTGGCAACCTTCTTCAAAGGCCACCCCACGGTCCTTGATGGCCAGCTCAACACGCCGTACAGGTACCCGGCGGTCGGCAGCAACTAATGGACAACCAAACACTGACCGTGCTCATCACGGTGCCGCTGATTGTCGTCGTCCTGGCGATGATCTGGCTGGGATGGCGCAACAGGCTAAGGCGACAAGCCGACGTCGAACGCCTCCCCGAGGTGCCGAAGCAGCTGACGCCGGCCACGGTAGTGGCAGACGGCCAATACGTGGCCACCACAACGGCCGGCGATTGGCTGGACCGGATAGCAGTCCAGGGCCTGGGTATCCGCACCAACGCTGAACTGAGCATCCACGCCGAAGGTGTGCTGTTCGACCGAGCGGGTGCCGCTCCGGTCTTCATCCCGCGCTCAGCTCTGGTCGACAGCCGGGAAACCAATGGCATGGCCGGAAAATTCGTCGAAAAAGACGGACTCCTGGTCATCAACTGGAAGCTTGGCTCCCGGGAACTGGACACCGGATTCCGTTCCAGGCATGCAGCCGACAAGCAGCTCCTCCTCGAAGCCCTCCAAGAATTGATCTCCGCAGCCCCTCAGGCAGAAGCCGATAGTGGAAAGTAATAAAGTGACGGATAGTAAAGCAGCCACCACACCCACCCCCTCAGCAGCAGTACTCGTGCTCGAAGACGGCCGCATGTTCCGCGGCCGCAGCTACGGAGCCCAGGGAACCGCTCTCGGTGAGGCAGTCTTCGCCACCGGCATGACGGGCTACCAGGAGACCATTACCGATCCCTCCTACGCCCGCCAGCTGGTGGTGCAGACAGCGCCGCACATCGGCAACACCGGCGTCAACAGCGAAGACGCTGAATCCCGCCGCATCTGGGTGGCCGGGTACATCGTGCGCGACGCCGCCCGTCGCCCCTCCAACTGGCGTTCCGAGCGCAGCCTCGATGAGGAACTGGTGGAGCAGGGAATCGTCGGCATCCAGGGCGTAGACACCCGGGCCATCACCCGCCACCTCCGTGAGCACAAGACCATGCGGGCCGGCATTTTCTCCGGTGAGGCCGCGCACGCCACCGACAAAGAACTGCTGGACGCTGTCCTCGCCAGCGCCCCCATGGAAGGCGCAGCCCTGGCGGAGGAAGTCTCCATTGACGAGGCTTACGTCGTGGAACCAAAGGACCACGGCTGGGAAGGCGAGCCGCGCTTCTCCATCGCAGCCGTTGACCTCGGCATCAAGGCCATGACTCCGGTGCGTTTCGCAGAGCGTGGCGTGCGCGTGCACGTCCTTCCGGCCACCTCCACCCTGGAGGATGTCAACGCTGTCAAGCCCGACGGCTTTTTTATGTCCAACGGTCCAGGAGACCCTGCAACCGCTGACAACCAGGTTTCGTTGCTGCGTTCGGTACTGGATGAGAAGCTCCCGTACTTCGGTATCTGCTTCGGCAACCAGATCCTCGGCCGGGCCCTGGGCTTTGGCACCTACAAGCTCCGTTACGGCCACCGCGGCATCAACCAGCCCGTCATGGACCGCCGGACCGGCAAGGTGGAAATCACCTCGCAGAACCACGGCTTCGCCGTTGACGCCCCGTTGAACGGGGCCACCGTGGCACCGGAAGAACGATACGGACGTGTGGAAGTCAGCCACATTTCGCTCAATGACGACGTCGTCGAAGGACTCGCCTGCCTCGACATCCCCGCCTTCTCGGTCCAGTACCACCCCGAAGCTGCGGCCGGACCGCACGATGCTGCGTACCTCTTCGACCGCTTCATCGACCTCATGGCCGACACCAAGTCCAAGGCCACAGGCGCCAACTCCAACGACTCCAAGACTGAGGACAAGAAGTAATGCCCAAGCGTACAGATCTCAAGAGCGTCCTTGTCATCGGTTCCGGCCCCATCGTTATCGGCCAAGCGGCTGAGTTCGACTACTCCGGTACCCAGGCACTTCGCGTCCTGAAGGAGGAGGGCCTGCGGGTCATCCTGGTGAACTCCAACCCGGCCACCATCATGACGGACCCCGAATTCGCCGATGCCACCTATGTAGAGCCCATCACTCCAGAGGTGGTGGAAAAGATCATCGCCAAGGAGCGCCCGGACGCCATCCTGCCCACCCTCGGCGGCCAGACTGCGTTGAACACGGCCATCGCGCTGGACAAGAACGGTGTGCTGGAGAAGTACAACGTGGAACTCATTGGCGCGAACATCGCCGCCATTGAGCTCGGCGAAGACCGTGAGAAGTTCAAGGGCGTCGTGGAGCGTTGTGGCGCAGAGTCCGCACGCAGCCACATCATCCACACCATGGAAGAAGCCTTCGCTGCTGCCGAGGACCTCGGCTACCCCATGGTGGTCCGCCCGTCCTTTACCATGGGTGGCCTGGGCTCCGGGCTGGCTTACAACGAGGACGACCTCCGCCGCATCGTCGGCCAGGGCCTGCAGTACAGCCCCACCACCGAGGTCCTGCTTGAAGAGAGCATCCTCGGCTGGAAGGAATACGAGCTTGAGATGATGCGCGACAAGAACGACAACGTCGTTGTGGTCTGCTCCATCGAGAACTTCGACCCCGTGGGTGTCCACACCGGTGACTCCATCACGGTAGCTCCGGCCCTGACCCTCACGGACCGCGAGTACCAGAAGCTGCGCGACGTCTCCATCGCGGTCATCCGCGAAGTTGGTGTGGACACCGGTGGTTGCAACATCCAGTTCGCCATCGATCCCGCAACAGGCCGTGTAGTGGTGATCGAGATGAACCCCCGCGTATCCCGTTCCTCCGCGTTGGCCTCCAAGGCAACCGGCTTCGCCATCGCCAAGATCGCCACCAAGCTTTCCCTTGGTTACACCTTGGACGAAATCCCCAACGACATCACCCAGAAAACCCCTGCCTCTTTCGAGCCGACGTTGGACTACGTGGTAGTGAAGGTTCCGCGCTTCGCTTTCGAGAAGTTCCCGGCAGCGGATAACACCCTGACCACCACCATGAAGTCCGTGGGCGAAGCCATGGCCATGGGCCGCAACTTCACCGAGGCCCTCCAGAAGGCCCTTCGCTCATTGGAACAGAAGGGCTCACAGCTGGACTTCAGCTCCGTACCGGAGTACGAGGTTGCCGAGCTCATCGAGAGGGCCAAGCGCCCCACCACGGAACGACTGCACCAGGTGCAGCGTGCGCTCCTGGGGGGCGCCACGGTGGAAGAGGTCTTCCAAGCCACCAAGATCGACCCCTGGTTCCTGGACCAGCTCCAGCTCCTCAATGAGACGGCGCAGGAGATCCGCAAGGCCGGCGTTCTCACTGAGGAGATGCTGCGCAACGCCAAGCGTCACGGCTTCTCCGACGAGCAGATCGGTGCATTGACACATAACAATGAGGCAGTAGTCCGGGGCGTCCGGCAAGCACTGGGTATTCGTCCGGTCTACAAGACGGTGGACACCTGTGCCGCTGAGTTCGCTGCCTACACGCCCTACCACTACTCGTCCTATGACGAGGAAGACGAAGTAGGCCTGCACGCCAAGCCCTCCGTCATCATCCTGGGCTCCGGGCCCAACCGCATTGGCCAGGGCATCGAGTTCGACTACTCCTGCGTCCACGCCTCCATGGCGCTGCGCAAGGCCGGCTACGAGACCGTCATGGTCAACTGCAACCCGGAGACCGTCTCCACGGACTACGACGTCTCCACGCGCCTTTACTTCGAGCCGCTGACCCTTGAGGACGTCCTTGAGGTCATTGCTGCAGAGGAGCGTACCGGTGGAGTCATGGGTGTCTTCGTCCAGCTCGGTGGCCAGACCCCGCTGAAGCTGGCCCAACAGCTCGCTGATGCCGGTGTTCCGATCCTGGGCACTTCGCCGGAAGCGATCGACCTGGCGGAGCACCGCGGCGCCTTTGCCCGCGTCCTGGATGAAGCCGGACTGACCTCCCCGAAGAACGGCACCGCCGTGTCCTTCGAGGACGCCAAGAAGATCGCCGACGAAATCGGCTACCCGGTGCTGGTCCGCCCGTCCTACGTCCTGGGCGGCCGCGGCATGGAGATCGTCTACGACGAAGCAAACCTCTCCCGTTACATCGCCAATGCCACGGAAATCACCCCGGACCACCCGGTGCTGATTGACCGCTTCCTCGAAGATGCTGTCGAAATTGACGTCGACGCACTTTTCGATGGCACCGACATGTACCTCGGCGGCATCATGGAACACATCGAGGAAGCCGGCATCCACTCCGGTGACTCCGCATGCGTGCTTCCGCCGATTACCTTGGGCAACAACGTGATTGAGCGTGTGCGCACGGCAACCCGGGCCATCGCCGAAGGTGTTGGCGTCCGAGGCCTCATCAACATCCAGTTCGCGCTGGCCTCCGACGTCCTGTACGTCCTTGAAGCCAACCCGCGTGCTTCCCGCACCGTTCCTTTCGTTTCCAAGGCGACAGGCGTGCAAATGGCCAAGGCCGCTGCGCTCATCGGCACAGGTGTCACCATCAACCAGCTCCGCGGCGCCTACAAGATGCTGCCGGAAACCGGTGACGGTTCCACCCTGCCTTTGGACGCGCCGGTTGCCGTCAAGGAAGCGGTCCTTCCGTTCAGCCGCTTCCGTACTCCTGAGGGCAAGGTTGTGGACTCCCTGCTCGGCCCGGAAATGCGCTCCACCGGTGAAGTCATGGGCATCGACAAGCACTTCGACACCGCGTTCGCCAAGAGCCAGGCCGCAGCGAACAACGCCTTGCCCACCCAGGGCAAGATCTTCGTCTCGGTAGCCAACCGTGACAAGCGCTCAGTGATTATGGGCGTCAAGCGCCTCTCGGACCTGGGCTTCGAGATCGTTTCCACCGGTGGCACCGCTGACGTCCTACGCCGCAACGGCATTCAGGCAACCCCTGTGCGTAAGGTGGCCGAAGGCAGCAGCGCAGAGGGCGAAGGCACCATTGCGGATCTGGTCATCGCCGGCGAGATCGACATGGTCTTCAACACACCCTCCGGCGGCGAAGCCCGCAGCGACGGTTACGAACTCCGTGCTGCGGCAACGTCCATTGG
Source organism: Arthrobacter sp. TS-15 (assembly GCF_006964045.1). Taxonomy (NCBI): domain Bacteria; kingdom Bacillati; phylum Actinomycetota; class Actinomycetes; order Micrococcales; family Micrococcaceae; genus Arthrobacter; species Arthrobacter sp. TS-15. The sequence goes on from NZ_SDXQ01000036.1 coordinate 163,999, forward strand.
CATTCCCTGCATCACCACCGTTGCCGAGTTCAATGCCGCAGTGCAGGCCATTGAGGCACTGCGCACTTACGAATGGTCGGTGACCAGCCTGCAGGAGCACGCAGCCAACCTGTCAGCGGCAATGGAAGCAGCCAATGCCTGAGTCTGCTTCACCACAGCAAGGCCAGCAGCCGGCCGGGGAGTCTTTCGGATCCCGGCTGGCTGCGGCCATGGCCGCGCGCGGCCCGCTCTGCGTCGGAATCGACCCCCACCCGCAGCTCTTGGCCGATTGGGGATTGACCGACGACGTCGCCGGCTTGGAGCGCTTCTCGCTGACGGTGGTTGAGGCCGTGGCTTCCCTCGCTGCCGCGGTCAAGCCGCAGGTGGCGCTCTACGAGCGCCACGGCTCGGCCGGCATGGCTGTGCTGGAACGGACGCTCACCGCCTCCGCGGATGCGGGCGTGCTCAGCATCGCCGACGCCAAGCGTGGCGACATCGGCTCCACTATGGCCGCCTATGCGGATGCCTGGCTGCGTGACGGTTCTTCCTTGGCCGCGGACTCGGTGACGCTTAGCCCGTACCTGGGCTTTGAGTCGCTGCGCCCGGCGTTGGACCTTGCTGCGCAGTATGGCAGGGGAGTGTTTGTGCTTGCACTGACATCGAACCCCGAAGGAAAGTCTGTGCAGCACATCGGTGGAAGTGATTCCGTGGCGCGTAGGATTGCCGCTGCCGCAGCCCTCGAGAACCAGCGGTACAGCGGTTCCATGGGGTCAGTTGGCCTGGTGGTAGGGGCAACCATCGGCTCTGCCTTGGATGATCTGGATATTGAACTCGCGCCTGTGCGCGGTGCAATATTGGCCCCTGGCCTCGGTGCCCAGGGCGCCACTCCAGCTGACCTTCGCACAACGTTTGGCGCTGCTTACCCCACGGTCCTGGCCACTTCCAGCCGGGGGATCCTGGCGGCAGGACCGTCCTTGGCAAGCCTCCGTGCTGCCACTGAGGAAACTTTGCGCGGACTTCGCTTCGAGTAAGTTGTCCATGCTCATTGCGCAACCGGGCCCCTGCCGGTAAGTTCAGGATCAGTCCGCGTGATCTGGATCACATGTGCGATCTGACAGGGGTTTGGCAGTGGGCCTTAAAGAGCTGACACCGCAGGAGCGTTCAGATGCGCTTGAGAAAGCTGCCAAGGCGCGGTCAGTGCGTGCCGCCGCCAAGGAGAGACTCAAGCGCGGCGAAGTCAGCATTGCTGAGTTGATTTCCTCCGGAGCCACCGACGACGCGATTGCGCGCATGCGGGTAGTGGAGTTGTTGGAGGCCCTGCCGGGTATCGGGCCCGTCAGGGCTGCCGGGATTATGGCGGAGATTGGCATTGCAGGATCGCGGCGCATCAGAGGCCTGGGAATTCATCAGGCCCGGGCGCTGGTAGATTTTATGGATACCCAGCAAAGCGTTTGACGCATCTCCCCGAAGGAATCCGTGAGCAAGAAACCCGGACTGACTGTCCTTGCAGGCCCCACTGCCGTTGGCAAGGGAACCGTATCCACCTACATCAGGGACAACTATCCAGAGGTTTGGCTCTCAGTCTCGGCAACCACCAGGGCTGCGCGTCCGGGTGAAAAGGACGGGGTCCACTATTTTTTCAAGTCTGCTGAGGAGTTCGACTCCCTGGTGGCAGAGGGTGAACTCCTGGAGTGGGCTGTGGTGCATGGCCAGAACCGCTACGGGACCCTTCGAAGCACAGTTGATGCCGCTATTGCAGACGGTAAGTCTGTACTTCTGGAGATCGACCTCCAGGGCGCGCGACAGGTAAAAGCTGCCGTCCCGGACGCGAATTTTGTGTTCCTGGCGCCGCCCAGCTGGGACGAAATGGTTCGCCGCCTGGTGGGCCGCGGCACCGAAACTCCCGAGGAACAGCAGCGCAGGCTGGAAACCGCTAAACTGGAACTTGCTGCTGAACCGGAGTTTGACCACACCGTCATCAATGACGACGTTCGCCGGGCAGCGGACGAGCTTGTTTCACTCATGGGGCTTACCCCGCACCAGCGCTAAGCGCTTGCATTTGTTGGCCCGCTAAAATTTGGAGAATTCGTGTCCACGAACCTTGAAGGCATCATCAACCCGCCGATCGATTCGCTGCTTGAGGCTGCTGATTCCAAGTACGGCCTGGTCATCTTCGGCGCCAAGCGCGCCCGCCAGATCAATGCCTACTACGCTCAGCTGCACGAGGGCCTGTTCGAGTACGTCGGCCCGCTGGTTGACACCAAGCTGAACGAGAAGTCGTTGTCCATCGCTCTGCGCGAGATCAACGAAGGCTTGCTGGTTTCCACGCCGATCGAGCCCGCAGAATAATAAAGACTGCCTGTTGACGGAGGTCACGTGCGCATGGTCCTCGGAGTCGGGGGAGGGATCGCAGCCTATAAGGTTGCATCGCTCCTCCGGCTTTTTACTGAATCCGGTCACAAGGTGACGGTCATCCCTACGGAAGCCGCTACCCGATTCGTCGGAGTGGCCACGTGGGAAGCCCTCTCCGGTAACCCTGTGAGCAACAGCGTCTTTGACGACGTCGAGAAGGTCAATCATGTTCGTCTAGGGCATGAGGCAGACCTGATAGTAGTTGCTCCTGCTACCGCTGACCTTTTGGCTAAAGCAGCAACCGGACAAGCGGGCGACCTCCTTACCAACACCCTCCTCATGGCCCACGGGCCGGTTCTGTTTGCACCCGCCATGCACACGGAAATGTGGCAGCACGCCGCAACCCAAGCCAACGTGGAGACCTTGCGCAGCCGTGGTGTCACCGTGCTGGAGCCTGCCTCCGGTCGCCTGACGGGTGCCGATTCGGGTCCCGGACGCCTGCCCGAGCCCGAGGCAATTTTTGCTGCGGCCATGGCTCTTACAGAAGCCGCAGAACAGACCCAGGCTGTTACCGCCGCGGAGCAGACGCTGGCAGAGCGGATCGTGACGATCTCTGCCGGTGGCACGCGTGAAGCTCTGGACCCGGTCCGGTTCCTTGGAAACCGCTCGTCCGGCAAGCAGGGTGCGGCACTGGCTGCTGCAGCCTTGGCTGCCGGGGCAACTGTGAGATTTATCGCGGCTCACATGGACGTTGAGCCGCCTGCCGGCGTCGAGCTCGTCCGCGTTGAATCCGCCTTGGAACTGCGTGAGGCAGCGCTGAAAGCGGCGGCGGATTCCGACGTCGTGATTATGGCAGCCGCCGTGGCGGACTTCCGTCCGGCAGAGGTCTCGGATACGAAAATCAAGAAGGTGGACGGCGAGGACGCGCCCGTTGTGCGGTTAATCCGGAACCCGGACATCCTGCACGAGCTCGTGGAGCGTCGTAATGCCGATGGCGGCCAACAGTTGATTGTAGGGTTCGCAGCCGAAACCGGTGACGCCCATGGCGACGTCCTGGAGCATGCAACAGCCAAGCTCAAGCGCAAGGGCTGTGACCTCCTGGTGGTGAACCAGGTGGGCATTGGCCGGGTGTTCGGACAGGATGAGAATTCCGTCGTTATCTTGTCCGGTCACGGTGCGGACCCTGAGTCAGCCGCCGGCTCGAAGGCCGACGTCGCCGCTGCCGTCATTGATCGGGTAGGGGCTGAACTCACCCGGGTCTTCCCGGCCATGTAACTGAGCCCACACCCGAATTCTTAGCAAAGGGACACACGGCAAATACCGCCGTCCCGCAACCCAGTAAGGTGGTCGAGTGACTTTACCGCTGCACCATGAACACCATGGCACCCCGTCCAAGCTCAGGCTCTTCACGTCCGAATCGGTCACCGAAGGGCACCCGGACAAGATCTGCGACCAAATCAGCGACTCCATCCTGGACGCCCTGTTGGCTGCCGATCCTGAATCCCGTGTGGCCGTTGAAACCATGGCCACTACAGGCTTGGTGCACGTGGCTGGTGAGGTCACCACCGACGCTTACGTAGAAATTCCGCAGATTGTCCGCGAAACCATCCTGGGCATCGGCTACGACTCGTCCGCCAACGGTTTCGACGGCGCCCGTTGTGGTGTGTCCGTGTCCATCGGCCAGCAGTCAAACGACATCGCCGGTGGCGTGTTCAACTCACTTGAGGCCCGCGAAGGCCGCCAGGAGGATGACTATGACCTCCAGGGTGCCGGCGATCAGGGCATCATGTTTGGCTATGCCAGCGACGAGACGGCGTCCTACATGCCAACTCCCATCTGGCTGGCGCACCGTTTGTCAGAACGCCTCACCGAAGTCCGCAAGAACGGCGAGCTGGCCTACCTGCGTCCGGACGGCAAGACACAGGTCACGGTAGGTTACGACGGCGACCGGCCGGTTTCCGTGGAAACGGTGGTCATCTCCAGCCAGCACGCTGAAGACGCCAGCCTCGAGCAGCTGCGCGCGGACTTGGCCAGCTATGTGATCGACCCCGTCATGTCGGCGTCCAACCTGGATATCGCACACGCTGCGAACATTCTGAACCCCGCGGGCGCGTTCGTCATTGGTGGTCCGGTAGGCGATGCCGGGCTCACAGGCCGAAAGATCATCGTGGACACTTACGGTGGTTTCGCACGCCACGGCGGTGGCGCATTCTCCGGCAAGGATCCGTCCAAGGTGGACCGCTCGGCAGCTTACGCCATGCGGTGGGTTGCCAAGAATGTTGTGGCCGCCGGACTGGCCAAGCGTGCTGAGATCCAAATTGCCTACGCCATCGGCCAGGCACGCCCGGTGGGAACCTACGTTGAGACGTTCGGCACGGAAACCGTTGATCCGGCCCGCATCAGTGAAGCAATCGATGAGCTGTTCGACCTCCGTCCGCGGGCCATCATCGACGCCCTGGATCTCAAACGGCCCATCTATGCCAAGACGGCGGCCCACGGTCACTTTGGTCGCGACGACCCGGATTTCACGTGGGAACGGCTGGACCGGGTGGCGGACCTGAAGGAATACTTCAACGCCTGAGGTGTTGTTCCTGCAAGCCGTCCTGAGTGCTGATGTTGTTTTGTCGGTGCTTCGTGGTTGGCTGAAGCCAGAGAGATGCCCGCAGCGGGTCAATCCCGCTGTGGGCATTCCCGGTTAAGAATGCGTGGTGCATTTTCTGCGCTCAGAGTTGGAGGTGAAGTATGGCAGGACACGAGGCCCAGCCATCGTTGCTTCAACCATCGCTGCTGCAGGGTTTCCCGGACCGGGGTCCTGTCAACGGACCTCCGTTGGCAGCTGTGAATCCCGTTGCGCGCGTCGTTCTGGAGTCTTCCGTGCCGCACCTGGACAGGCCTTTTGACTACAGTGTTCCCGCGGAGCTCTCCGAAACTGCGGTCCCCGGTGTTCGGGTGAAAGTGAAGTTCAATGGCCAGGAGCTCAATGGTTACATCGTCGAGCGCCGTGCGGACTCGGATGCAGCCCACCTGCTGACGGCCCTGCATAAAGTTGTGTCCCCGGTTGCTGTCCTGACCCCGGCTATCAACGAGTTGGCCGGCAGGGTCGCTGCCCGGTACGCCGGTACGCTCAGCGATGTTCTCCGGACGGCTGTCCCTCCCCGTGTGGCCAAGGTGGAGAAGGAATTCTTGGCCGGGGACCTCGACGCCGACGCAGCGGACCTGAAACCGTTCACGGAGGCCCGCGCGTGGGCGGCGTACTCCAACGGAGCGCCGTACCTGCAGCACCTTGCCAGTGGTGGTTCACCCAAAGCTGTCCTCACAGCTCTCCAAGGATTCGGCCCCGATGGTTGGCCGGCCATGATTGCTACGGCCGTTGCCACAGTTCGTAAATCGGGACGTGGCGCGGTTGTGGTGGTGCCGGATTATAGGGACCTTGAGCAGTTGGAGGCGGCGCTTGCCAACGTCCTGCCGTCTTCCGACGTCGCCCGGCTGACGGCGGACGACGGGCAAACTCCCCGCTATAGGAACTTTCTGCGGCTACTGAGCGGGACAGCGGGAGTGGCCATTGGTACCCGTTCGGCGGCCTATGCTCCTGTTCGCGATCTGGGTCTGGTGGTGTGTTGGGACGACGGCGACGACCTCCACATCGAGCAACGGGCACCATATGCGCACACCAGGGAAGTCCTGCTGTTGCGTGCCGAGCAGGAGAACGCCGCATGCCTCATGGCCTCCCACAACCGAAGCACCGAGCTCCAACGCCTTGTTGAGATGCAGTGGGCGGTGCCCCTTGAAGCGCCGCGACGTACTGTCCGCGCCACAGCACCCAGAGTTCTCAATACCGCTGACAGTTTTGAACAAGAACGTGATCCTCTGGCACGTATTGCACGCTTGCCGGGCGCAGCGTGGCGGGCGGCCAAGGAGGGCCTGGAGCGGGGTCCTGTCCTGGTCCAAGTGGCCCGGGCCGGATACGCCCCGTCGTTGGTATGCGAGACGTGCCGGGAACTTGCCCGCTGCAATGCCTGTCAGGGGCCGCTGGCCGTATCAAGCAGCTCGGCCATGCCGGCATGCCGGTGGTGCTCCACGCCGGCCCCGCAATGGCGGTGCACGCACTGTAGTGGAACACGACTACGCCGGGGAGCAGCTGGCGTGATGCGGACGGCAGAGGAACTGGGACGGGCTTTTCCCGGTAAAGCGGTAGTGACCTCTTCAGGCGAGCACGTTAAGGCAAGTGTGCCGGATACTCCCGCTCTGGTGGTCGCGACGGTGGGCGCTGAGCCTGTTGCGCCCAACGGTTACGCGGCCGCCCTGTTGCTGGACGGCAACTCGTTACTTCGGCGGGAGAACCTGCGGGCGGGAGAGGATACGGTTCGCCGATGGTTCAACGCCGCCTCCCTGGTGAAGCCGGCCACTCAAGGTGGACTTGTAGTGATCACCGCTGACGACACGGCGGCGACGGGGGCACTGTTGCGGTGGGACGCCTCCGGCTTTGCCTCACGTGAACTGGCGCTTCGGAAGGAACTTCAGCTGCCTCCTGCAGTCAGGGTAGCTTCCGTGACCGGGGCAAGGGCCGACGTCGCGCATTTCAGCGACGCTTTGGAGTCCAACGCCGGGCTGGCCTCGGCAGCAAAACTCCGAAAAGCCGGGCCTGCGCCCGTAGTGTTCTCCGGCAGCGGTCAGCTGTCCGGCGGGCAATCATCAGGCGCTGAGGCTGATGCTGACGTCAGGACGCTCTACTTCATTCCCTACGGAGACGCTGCGGAAACCACGCGTGCCATGCGGGCTGTGAAGGCAGCCAGCGCCGCCAAGCGGACCTCAGGACCCGTTCAGTTGCGCCTGGACGGGGTGGACGTCCTCTGACGCAGGGCTACCACTTCCTCGGCTGCAGCAAGGAGCTGCCGCGCCGATTCGTCCCAGTTGAACTCTGCCGCACGCTCTGCGGACCTGCGGGAGCGTTCCTGCCAGAGAGATTCCTCGCCCAGCGCAGTTACAGCCGCCGCGAACTCCACGGGTGACTCCGGGTCTACGTAGCTGACGGCATCACCGCCGACTTCACGGAAGATCGGTATATCGCTTGCGATCACAGGGGTTCCCAGGGCCATGGCCTCCACCAACGGCAGGCCGTAGCCCTCGGCGCGTGAGAGGCTGATCAGCGCTGTGGCCCTGAGCAGGAGTTCGTCGTACTCTCCATCAGTGACACCGTTGTGGAATACCACCTTGGCTCCTTCGGGAACCATCGCCTCCAATTCTGCCTTGCGCTGCGGAGTGATCCTGCTCAGCAGGTGAAGGGTGTACTGGTGCAGGCCGGACATGCCCCGGATCATGGTTTCCACGTTCTTGTACGGCATGAAAGAACCCATGTAGAGCAGGGACTTGTCCGCGCCGGCTTCAGGCGCGCGAGGCTTTTGACCGGGTTGGGGTGCGTTGCCCACAATCCGCACGGGCCGCTTTGTCAGCCTGTACTTGGCCATGAGCGCCTCGGTAGTGCGGCTGATGGTGGCTACGATGTCCGCGCGGTTGAGTAGGAGCCGCTGCGGCCAAAAGGCCTTGTGGTAAAGCCTCCACAACAGGCGCACCGGGGCTGGCAGGAAGCCCGGGGGAGTCGGGTGCTCGTAGTAAATGAGGTCGTGGAGGGCCAATACCAGCCCGTACCGGCGGCCCAAGGTGCCCATGGTCTGCATGGGACACACCACCACGTCAGCGCCCAGGGGGTTGACCTTGCGCGCGACGAACAACTCCAAAGGAGACAAGGGGCTGTTGACCATCACATACGGAACGTCGGGCAGCAGGGCCAGTTGGCGTTTGTCGCTGATCAGCATGGTGACGTCGGCGATTTTGGACGTTGCGGCTATGAGGCTGGAACCGTAGCGGCTGATGCCATCGTGGTGGTCCGTTCGGGTAAAGCGGGCATCGATGACAATTTTCACGCGGGATGTTCCTCCAGGAAGGTGCGGATTGCTTCTGCCGCCGGAACCGGCGTCTCATAGTGGATTAAATGCCCGACGCCGGGAATCACTTCCAGCTTTGCCTCGGGTAGGCGTCCCATGAGTTTGTACTGGTTGGGAAGGGTGGCTATTTCATCCTTCTCGCCGGCGACCAGCAGCACGGGAAGAGTTAGCTGTTCGGCGACCTCGGCCACGTTGCCTGAGACGGAAGCCTTAAACGATTCGAGCAGGCTTTTTCTGTCTGCGAAGGCACTGAAGTAGGCGTCGTGCTGGGCATGGATGAAACGGCGCAGGTTTTTGTCGTTGGTTTTGGCCATGGTGATGCTCATAATGCGAACGATCAGCCGATTCCTCAGTACCGCCAGTCCCAGAGGGCGGGGAAGTTTGGCGGACGCCTGGTAGTAGAGCACTGCAAGCTTTGTCATGAGGCCCTTGGGTCCCTCCAATGCCGGCGCAGCGATTGGGTTGATCAGGACCAGCGGGTAGACGGCTCCAGGATTCGCCGCGGCAAAATGGCTGGCGACGATTGATCCGAAGGAGTGCCCGAGCAGGACAGTTTTGTCATCCAAGCCGAGCGCCGCCATGAAACCGGAGATGAACTTTCCGTAGCGTTCAACGCTGTGTTCGTCCTCAACGAAAGGTTCTGAGCTGCCGAAGGCAGGCAAGTCCGGCATGATGATGCGCATTTCCGGAAGTTGATCAGCGACGCGCAACAGCCCGTGGTGGTCTCCCCGGAAGCCATGGATGACCAGAATGGTGCGTGTCATCGGAGAGACAGTGACCGGCTCGTACGTCCAGTACGCTACTTTACTGCCGTCCACCTCAACGTCCGCGGCACGCGTCCGCCCCGCCAGGGATTTGCTGAAGAATTCACTGGGGGCCTGTGCACTCTGGGGGGAGTGCGCGGTGTCCACATTGTCCATTGCTTGGTTCCTAGTTCACGTTGTCCGGGTGGGACCCGGTCCGATGGTGCCGTTCGAGCGCGGCTATGCCGTCCATGTCCGCGGCGTCCAGTTCAAAATCAAAGACAGCATAGTTTTCCTTGATCCGTCCTGCCGAGCTTGCCTTGGGGATGACCAGGTTCCCCAGTTGCAGATGCCAACGCAAAATGACCTGTGCCGGAGTTCTTCCGTACTTATCGGCGAGCGACACAATGGCAGGGTCAGCCAGGACCTGCCCGCGGCCGAGGGGGCTCCAAGCCTCGGTGGCGATTCCCAACTGATCATGCAAGGTCCGCAGTCTGGTTTGCTGCAGCCAAGGGTGCAGCTCGATCTGGTTGACCGCGGGGACAACTTCTGCCTTCTGCATGAGTTCTTCAAGGTGTCCGGGCTGGAAATTGGAAACACCGATCGCCCGCACTTTGCCCTCCCGGTACAGGGTCTCCAAGGCTTTGTAGGTCTCTGCAAACAGTCCCCGCCCAGCACAGGGCCAGTGGATGAGATAGAGGTCCACAAAGTCCAGCCCGAGGTTGGAGATGGAGGTATCGAATGCGCGGAGCGTGGCATCGTAGCCGTGGTCATCGTTCCATACCTTGGTGGTGACGAAGACGTCTTCGCGCGCAAGTGCGTGCACGGATTCGCCGGAGCCTCCGGTACCTCTGTTCGCTTCAGCGGCGTCTCCGATCGCACCGCCAAGCGCCCGGCCCACCCCCACTTCGTTGCCGTACATCGCTGCTGTATCGAATCTCCGGTAGCCCTCGCCCAAGGCTGTGGCAACCAATGCCTCGGCGTCTGTGGCGGGAACTTTGTAGAGTCCGTATCCCATGCGGTCCATCTGTACGCCGTTGTTGAGTGCCAACTTGTTCGATGTCAGCTTGGTGGGGGATCTCATAGCAACGACTCTACCCATTCCTTGCACGATTGCTTCAGGAATGGCTGTTGAAACTCACCAGGCGTCGGGCTGAGGCTTCGTCCAGAATAAGGTCAGTTGCCAGTCCTGCTGCCAGGGCTCCCTGGAGTCCGTTGATCTTGGAGGCCCCGGAGACCACGCAAATCCGGCGCCTGACTTGGCGCAACTGTTCATGGCTTGGACCGGTTGACCTCGCATTCAAGGTGATGCCGTCCGATGACCCATCGCTCCGGAAGAAGACGGTCGCCACGTCGCCAACGACGTCGTCTGCGGCCAGCATGGTGAGATCGTATTCATCGAGGTAACCACCGGCGTACACGTGGCTGGGGTAGTCCGAATCAACGGATCCGACGCCGAAAATGGCGATGCTCATGCGGGCCTGCAAGTCCAGGATGCGTTGAACGCTGCGCTCATTCCACATGGCGGTCTTGGTGGAGGCATGATCAAAAAAGGCCGGAACAGGGAACTGCTCCACGCGCGCACCGTACGCGCTGCCGAAGCGTCTCATGATGTCGCTGGCATAGGTAATGCCGGTGGTTTGCATGTTTCCGGCGCCGTTGAGTTGAACCACGATGCTGTCATGGGTGACCTTGCGGGTTAGGTGCCGGCTGACCGCGCTCAGTGTTGCGCCCCAGGCCACGCCGATGATGGCATTTGAGTCCACAAGGGGTCCGATTGTTCGTGCAGCCTGCATGGCTACGCGGTCCAGGGTCTCTGCTTCATTGAGAGTGTCCAGCACCGGAACCACGTGGACGTCCACTCCGTATTGGTTCCGGATCTGGCTTTCCAGCTCCGGGCCGGTATCAAAAGGGCTTCGAATCTGGACCTGAACCAAGCCGGTTTCCCGCGCCGAGGACAACAGTCTGGACACTGTGGATCGGGACGTCCGGAGCTCGCGGGCAATCGCATCCATGGTCAGGTCCTGCAGGTAATACATCTGTGCAGCCCGGAGTGCATCCGAGTGACGTGATCGTGCCATCTCATTTCCTTCCTGCACGTTTGTGCAAATAGCTTGACTCCATTTTCCACCTTCGCCAGATTAGTGGTGAACGGTGCAGCAGCGAGTGGCGCGGCGCACGAACCAAGCCCAAGGGAGCAGTTTTGGGACACAACAAGATTTCCGGTACCTCACAGCACACACAGCGCGACTCCGTCGTTGCACTGCAGGAGCGGCCCTCGGCCAAGGTACTCATCATCGGCGGTGGCATCAATGGTGTCGGAACGTTCCGCGATCTTGCCCTTCAAGGCGTCGACGTGGCGCTTGTTGAACGCGGGGATTACTGCCAAGGTGCCAGCGGCGCTTCTTCGCACATGATCCACGGCGGCATCCGCTACCTGGAAAACGGCGAGTTCCGCCTGGTCCAGGAATCAGTGGTTGAGCGCAACCGCCTCCTGCGGATTGCGCCGCACTATGTGAAGCCACTGCAGACCACCATCCCCATCTTCAGCACGTTCTCAGGCATCTTGTCCGCACCCATGCGCTTCCTCACCCACAAACAGGGCAAGCCCAAGGAGCGCGGCGCGTTCCTCATCAAGGTTGGCCTGAGCATGTACGACTTCTTCTCCCGCGACGGCGGAAGCGTACCCCGCCACCAGTTCCGCGGCCGCACCAGGGCCTTGGCCGAGCTTCCCAAGCTTCACTCCGGTATCAAGTACGCGGCTACCTACTTTGATGCCTCGGTTCACAACCCGGAACGCCTCACCCTTGATGTCCTGCAGGACGGAGAAAAGGCAGGCCGCGGCGGGGGCCTGCCGGGAGGAAGCGCCCGCGCCAGCAACTACGTCTCGCTCGTGTCCATGGGCTCGGACGGAGCCCGGCTTCGTGATGAACTGACCGGCAAGGAATTCGACTTCCAGGCTGACGTCATCGTCAACACCACAGGTGCCTGGGTAGACCTCACCAACCAATCCATGGGGGCCGTCAGCAAGTTCATGGGAGGCACCAAGGGATCCCACATCGTCCTGGACCACCCGGAACTGCTCGCAGCATGCAACGGCCGGGAAATCTTCTTCGAGCACACCGACGGCCGCATCGTCCTCATCTACCCCATGGGAGACCGCGTCCTGGTAGGTACCACGGACGTGGACGCTGATATGTCCGAAGACGCAGTGTGCACCGAAGAAGAAATCGACTACTTCTTCGACCTCGTCGGGCACGTGTTCCCCACCATCAAGGTGGAACGCGAACAGATCGTCTACAGCTTCGCTGGCGTCCGCCCGTTGCCTCGCCACGACGAAACCCAGCCGGGATTCGTCTCACGCGACTACCGCATCGAACGCAGCGTACGCACCGGCCGCGACGCCGTCACAACGCCGGGCGGTAAGGCCGCCGTCGTCCTCAGCTTGGTGGGCGGCAAGTGGACCACCTTCCGCGCCCTGGCCGAACACATGACCAACGACGTCCTCCGCGAACTGGGCATGGAACGGAAAGTCTCGACGGCGAAGCTCGCCATCGGCGGCGGCGCCGGCTTCCCGGCCACTGAACAAGGCGAACAGGAATGGATCAAAAAGCACATGGGTCCTGGCCTGGACGCCGACCGCGTAGCTGTCCTGCTGACCCGCTACGGAACCCGGGCAGATGCAGTTATCGAGTACCTGAACGCGGGACAGGACACGCTGCTGCGTGCCACGCGCGAGCTCAGTGTCCGGGAGCTGACTTACATGGCAGAACACGAGCAAATCGGGCACCTGGTGGATGTCCTCATCCGCAGGACCTCGCTGGCATTCCGTGGGCTGGTTACCGGCGAGCTACTCAACGAGATCGCTGCAGCATTGGCCGAGCCGCTCGGTTGGGACGCAGCCACCCGTGAAGCGGAAATCCGCCACGCCCAGGAAGTACTGCAGCGGTTCCACAAGGTTGACGTGCACAGTCTCGTAGCCTGAGCACAAGCAGCGGAAAACAGCTTGACCGTCCCAGCGTGCGGTAGGGACGGAATGGGGTAGGTGGTCCCGCCAGGGGACCACCACACCGGGACGGTTCCGGAGACAACGGAACCGACCCAACAGCCTCTTCACCCGCGAGGAGGCTGACAACAGAAAAATGAGGAGTCAAAGATGTCTCTTGGAATTGTTTTCCTTTCCGAAGTATTCGGAACCATGATGCTGACCCTGCTGGGTTGTGGCGTCGTGGCAAACGTTGCGCTCAAAGGCACCAAGGGCAACAACGGTGGATTCTTGATGGTGACGTGGGGCTGGGGTATTGCGGTCTTCGCGGGCGTTTTCGTGGCTGCAAAGTCCGGTGCGCACCTTAACCCGGCTGTCACCCTGGGCCTGCTGGTCAATCAAAAAGCAGAGTACGCCCCCGGTGTGCCCGTGGATTTCGCGTCCACCCTGACGTACTTCGGTGCTGAACTACTGGGCGCTTTCCTGGGCGCAGTTGTCTGCTGGCTCGCTTACAAGCAGCACTTCGATGAAGAACCCCTCGCTGCGAACAAGCTGGGCACCTTCTCCACCGGTCCGGCCATCCGTTCCACCCCGTGGAACCTCATCACAGAAATCATCGGCACGTTCGTCCTGGTCTTCGTCATCCTGACCTTCGGCGGCACACCCTCCGGCCTCGGCCCGCTTGCCGTTGCACTGCTTGTTGTCGGTATCGGCGTTTCCCTCGGTGGTCCCACCGGCTACGCCATTAACCCTGCACGTGACCTCGGCCCCCGCATCGCCCACGCCCTCCTCCCCATCAAGGGCAAGGGCAGCAGTGACTGGGCCTACTCCTGGATCCCGGTGGTCGGACCGCTGGTTGGTGGCGCCCTCGCAGGGCTCGTGGCCTTGTGGGTTCCCGACATCATGCCTGCACTCGCCGGCTAATACTGCAAACACTCGCAACACCCACCCGCACGTCGTAAATCACCACCTGAGCACCAACAACAAAAGACAAGGACGTCACCATGAATCAATACGTCATCGCCATCGACCAAGGCACCACCAGCTCCCGCGCCATCGTCTTCGACCACACGGGCAACATCGTTTCCACCGGCCAGATGGAGCACGAGCAGATCTTCCCCCAGGCCGGCTGGGTGGAGCACAACCCCGCCGAAATCTGGAACAACACCCGCGAAGTAATTGCTGCCGCCCTGTCCAAGGCGAACCTGACCCGGCACGACATCGCCGCCGTCGGCATCACCAACCAACGCGAAACCGCTGTCGTCTGGGACAAGAACACCGGCGAGGCCGTCTACAACGCCATCGTCTGGCAGGACACCCGCACGCAGCCCATCGTCGACGAACTGGCACAGGACGGGGGAGTGGAACGCTTCAAACAGAAGGTCGGGCTGCCCTTGGCCACCTACTTCTCCGGTACCAAGATCAAGTGGATCCTGGACAACGTGGACGGTGCCCGGGAGCGCGCCGAGGCCGGCGACCTTCTCTTCGGCAACACCGATGCCTGGGTTCTGTGGAACCTGACCGGCGGCGTCGACGGCGGTGTACACGTCACCGATGTCACCAACGCCTCCCGCACCCTGTTCATGGATCTCGAGACCCTGCAATGGGACCAGGAAATCCTGGACATCTTCGGTGTACCCGCGTCCATGATGCCCGCCATCAAGTCCTCCTCCGAGGTCTACGGCCACGTCCACACCTCGCAACTGCTCCGGGAAACGCCTGTAGCAGGCATCCTCGGTGACCAGCAGGCGGCAACTTTTGGCCAGGCCGCGTTCCAGCCCGGCGAAGCCAAAAACACCTACGGCACCGGCTGTTTCCTGATCTTCAACACCGGCGAGGAAATCGTTCACTCCAAGAACGGCCTCCTCACCACCCTCGGATACAAGCTGGGCGACGCCAAGCCGCACTACGCGCTTGAAGGCTCCATCGCCGTCACCGGGTCCCTGATCCAGTGGCTCCGCGACAACCTCGGCATGATCAGCTCCGCCCCTGAGGTGGAGGAACTCGCTGCCGGGGTAAAGGACAACGGCGGCGTTTACATCGTCCCGGCCTTCTCAGGCCTGTTCGCACCCTACTGGCGGGCAGACGCACGCGGCGCCATCGTGGGCCTCACGCGTTTCGCCAACAAGGGCCACATCGCCCGTGCGGCACTGGAGGCCACCGCCTTCCAGACCCGCGAGGTCCTCGACGCCGTCAACGCAGACTCGGGAGTTCCGCTCACCGAGCTGAAGGTCGACGGCGGCATGGTCGCCAACGAGGCACTCATGCAGTTCCAGGCAGACATCCTGGGCGTGCCGGTGGTCCGTCCGAAGGTTGTTGAAACAACGGCCCTCGGTGCTGCGTACGCGGCCGGCCTGGCCGTCGGATTCTGGAAAGACCTGGGCGAGCTCAGCGCCAACTGGAACGAAGACAAGCGCTGGGAGCCGCAGCTGCCGGCAGAAGAGCAGGAGCGTCAGCTGCGGCTCTGGAAGAAGGCCGTGACAAAGTCCATGGACTGGGTCGACGAGGACGTTAAGTAGTCTGACCTGACGTTGACGGCAGCCGCGCCTGCCCCGCCCGCTTCGCGGTGCCCACCACACCCGGGCGAGGCGCGGCTGCCGTCAACTCAACCATCAGCTCTGTAAGCCGCTCGATGCGAACTGGGAGTTTAATCGTGCGCTATTGTAGATCTATGCGTGCGATCCTTCTGCTTAGCTAGCCGCCCGGCAATACATAGCCGTGCGGCCGCCCCTCCATTGTTGAGGGGCTTTTGTGTGTCCGGGACATTCCGGTGCCAGAGCAGGAGTCAGAACCGCCATCGAAGAACAGAAGAGGGCAGCAGTGAGCGTTCAGCCGGAGACAACCGGAACAGCACCAACAGCCGCAGCCGAAGCGCCCGAAGAGGGCGTCTACAGCTTCGCTGCGATGGAAGCCAAATGGCCGCAGGTATGGGAGGACCTCAAAGTCTTCACGCCTGCCGACGACGGTTCGCGGGAACGCCGCTACGTGTTGGACATGTTCCCCTACCCCTCCGGCGACCTCCACATGGGCCACGCCGAAGCGTTCGCAATGGGTGACGTCGTTGCGCGTTACCTGCGCCAGAAGGGCTTCGACGTTCTGCACCCCATCGGATGGGACTCGTTCGGTCTGCCCGCGGAGAACGCTGCGATCAAACGAAACGCCCACCCCAGCGAGTGGACGTACGCCAATATCGATACCCAGGCGGCCTCGTTCAAGCGCTACGCCATCTCTGCCGACTGGTCCCGCCGCATCCACACATCGGACCCCGAGTACTACCGGTGGACGCAGTGGCTGTTCAAGCGCTTCTACGAGCGTGGCCTGGCCTACCGCAAGGACTCGCCCGTCAACTGGTGCCCCAAGGACCTCACCGTCCTGGCTAACGAGCAAGTAGTCAATGGGGCTTGTGAGCGCTGCGGAACTGCTGTCACCAAAAAGTCCCTGAACCAGTGGTACTTCAAGATCACCGACTACGCCGACCGTCTGCTCGAGGACATGGACCAGCTCCAGGGCCACTGGCCCGAGCGCGTTCTGGCCATGCAGCGCAACTGGATCGGCCGCTCAGAGGGCGCCCACGTGCGCTTCGTCATCGAAGCCACGCAAGACCGTGCCGAGCGCGAAGTCACCGTGTTCACCACGCGGCCGGACACCCTCTACGGTGCAACGTTCTTCGTGGTTGCAGCAGATGCACACTTGGCGCTGGACCTGGTAACCCCGGAACAACATGATGAACTCATGGCCTACCGCGAAAAGGTCAAGGCGCTCTCGGAAATCGAGCGCCAGTCCACCGAGCGCGAGAAGACCGGCGTCTTCACCGGCCGCTACGCCATCAACCCCCTCAACGGCGAAAAGCTGCCGGTGTGGGCCGCTGACTACGTCCTGGCGGACTACGGCACTGGTGCCATCATGGCCGTGCCGGCGCACGACCAGCGTGACCTCGACTTTGCCAGGACTTTCGGACTTCCCGTCCGCGCTGTCCTGGACACCGGCGCCGAAGATCCGGCGGAGACGGGCGTTGCCACTGCTGGCGAAGGCACGCTCAAGAACTCCGGCGAACTGGACGGGCTCACCAAGTCTGAAGGCATCCCCGCAGCGATTGAGATCCTTGAGAAGCTTGGAACCGGCGAGAAGTTCGTCAACTTCCGGCTGCGTGACTGGCTGCTGAGCCGTCAACGCTTCTGGGGTACTCCCATCCCCATCATCCACTGCGGTGAATGTGGCGAAGTCCCTGTGCCCGATGACCAGCTCCCAGTCAGGTTGCCGGACAATTTGCGCGGTGAGGCGTTGTCGCCCAAGGGAACTTCGCCGCTGGCCGCCGCCGTCGAGTGGGTCAACGTTGAATGCCCCAACTGCGGACGAGCTGCGCAGCGGGACACCGACACCATGGACACGTTTGTGGACTCGTCCTGGTACTTCCTGCGGTTCGTGTCACCCGACTTCACCGAGGGCCCGTTTGATCCCGAAAAGATCAACAACTGGATGCCGGTAGGACAGTATGTGGGCGGTGTGGAGCACGCCATCCTGCACCTGCTCTACGCGCGCTTCTTCACCAAGGTCATCAAAGACATTGGCCTGATTGAAGCCAACGAACCGTTCTCAGCACTGCTCAACCAGGGGCAGGTACTCAACGGTGGCAAGGCCATGAGCAAATCCCTCGGCAACGGTGTGGATTTGGGCGAGCAGTTGGACAAGTTCGGCGTGGACGCCGTCCGTCTCACCATGGTCTTTGCCTCCCCGCCGGAGGACGACGTCGACTGGGCCGACGTTTCGCCGTCGGGTTCGGCCAAGTTCCTCGCCCGTGCCTGGCGCCTTGGCCAGGACGTCAGCAGCGAACCCGGTGTCGATCCTGCCACCGGTGACCGGGCCCTGCGCACGGTCACGCACAAAACCATCGCCGACGCCGCCGAACTGTTGGACAACAACAAGTTCAATGTGGTGGTTGCCCGCCTGATGGAGTTGGTCAACGCAACCCGTAAAACCATCGACTCGGGTGCAGGTGCCGCTGACCCGGCCGTTCGTGAAGCGGTGGAAGCCGTTGCAGTGATCCTGAGCCTCTTCGCGCCCTACACCGCTGAAGACCTGTGGAACACCCTCGGTCACCCGGCTTCAGTAGCAAATGCAGGCTGGCCGAAGCACGACGACGCACTGCTGGTGCAGGACACCGTCACAGCTGTGGTCCAGGTCCAGGGTAAGGTTCGTGACCGCTTGGACGTTTCGCCGGACATCACCGAGGGCGAACTGCGTGAGCTCGCCCTGGCCTCGGACAACGTCCAGCGCGCCTTGGACGGCCGCGGTATCCGCACCGTCATCGTGCGGGCACCTAAACTGGTGAACATCGTTCCTGCCTAGCAGGGATAGTGCGGCCGCCGGCAGACTGCCGGCGGCCGGCCATCATCTTTGGAGGTCGCGTGCCTGAGCGAGAACCACCCGCATGGATTTGGCTCAAGGAAAGAGTGGCGCGTCTTCGCCAGCCCACGGCGCCGGTTACTGTGGCGGACGTGCCGTTGGCCGCCGTCGTCAAAACCGCAATCGTTACTGATTCCGCGGCTGCCCTGCCGCCGGACTGGGTGTCCGCCTTCACGGCCGATGGGCGCCTCGCCGTTGTTCCCATGCCAGTGATGGTAGGGACCGAAATCTACGGTGAGGGCGAAGACGACATCACCCAAACCCTGTCGCTGGCTCTCGCGTCAGGCGCCTCGGTGAAAACGTCACGGCCATCGCCCGGGCAGTTTGAGCAGGCGTACCTCGCTGCGCAACGCCGGGGTTTCGAATCCGTGGTGTCCATCCATATTTCTTCCGAACTCTCCGGAACCGCCGATGCCGCAAGGCTGGCCGCTGCGAGGGTCACCATTCCGGTCGAAATAGTGGATTCGCGCACGGTGGGAATGGCCCAGGGAATGGGCGTGCAGAGTGCCGTCGTAGCGGCAGCCGATGGTCAGGGGGCGGCCGAAGTCCGCGGTTTCGCGGAAAAGCGCATGGAGCGCACGAAGGTCTATTTTTACGTGCCCAGCCTCGAGCAACTGAGGCGGGGTGGCCGGATCGGTGCGGCAGCATCCCTGTTCGGTACCGTCCTGGCTATAAAGCCCATACTGGCGGTGGACGACGGAAGGATCGTCCCGCTGGAAAAGGTCCGTTCCGCTGTGCGCGCCATAGCTCGCCTTGAGGAGATTGTTGCCGCCGACGTGGCCTCCAGGCCGGCCGGCCAGCAAAGGTTGGCGGTTCACCATTTTGGTAATCAACTGGAAGCCGAAGCTTTGGCGGCCCGCTTGAACGAGAAATGCCCGGAGTGCCCGGCGCCCCAAATCAGCGCTCTCCCGGCCGTGTTGGCAGCACATGCAGGACTGGGCGTGCTCGCGGTCATCGTTGGGGAGAGCAGCACGCCAACGGACTGATCCTTGGGCTCTCTTATCCACATAAGGCACCTCACCCCCATCGTTCCCGCAGTACGAGCCATAGGCTCGAAAGATGCCACGCCGGAACCGGGATGCCTCCCCAGATGCCGCCATGCAGGCAGCCCGTCAGCGTTACGCATCCCGCTTGGGTACGGATACCCAAACCCTTCCGCTGCTGCAGTTGCCCCAAGGCTCCGGGCAGGCCTTTGATGATTCAAACCCTGAAAGCCGCGTGCATCACGCACGCACCCGGTGGCGGACCCCGTGGCCGGTTGCTGTCCTCCTGGCCATCGTAGGAGTTGGCTTTATCGCCTGGCACTTATGGCAGTCTGCTGTGGGACAGTCCAGTTCCGAACCCCTGAGTCCCACGTTTTCTTCCGGACCTGCTGTGCCGGAGTCATCGGAGTCACCGCAAGCGGCTGCCTCCGGGAGCGTGGTCGTACACGTGGCCGGTGCGGTACATAAGCCCGGAATCGTGTCATTGCCGCAAGGCAGCAGGGTCTTTCAGGCAATAGAAGCCGCCGGGGGTGCTGTACCCAACGCGGAACTCAATGGTCTCAACCTTGCTGAGGAGCTAAGTGACGGCGTCAAAGTTCATGTGCCGCTGATCGGCGAGATGCAATCCGCACCTTCTCCACTTGCCGGCGGTTCCCTCAGCCCCGGTGGAACGGCCGCCCCTTCGGCAAAGGGGGCCAAGGTCAACATCAACACTGCATCGTTGGAGGAACTGGGCACCCTACCCAGAGTGGGGCCCGTGACTGCGCAAGGAATCATTGACTGGCGGAAAGAGCATGGCCCCTTCGCTTCTGTAGATGAACTTGACGCCGTTGACGGCATTGGACCCAAACTCATGGAGTCCCTCAAAGAACTTGTGACGGTGCAGGGTGGCTGAGTCAGCGGGGGTGGCCGGGGTCGCCCGGACTCGAGGCGGCTCTGGTTCATCAAAGCGCGCGGATTTGAGACTGGTCCCTGCCGTGCTGGTCACCTGGTCCATCGCTTGCGCAGGATCCCTCATCGCTGCAGCATGGTCCGCAGCACTGGCGGGAGTCTTGGCGCTGGTGGTGGTATTGCTGCTGCTCAGGACATGGCGGCACCGGCGGGCAGTGCCACGGGCAAGAACAATTTCTGCAACCCTGGCCGTGGCATCCGTCCTGGGTGCAGCCGTGGCTGTTAGTTGTGCTGTCACCGCCAACACGCAAGAAGGTGGGCCGTTGGCTAAAGCTGTGGCGGAAGGAAACGGTGTCCTCCTTGAAGTTCGAATCACCGGAGTTCCTGCGGAGGTGTCTGCGCCGGGCCATTCAGGTGGAAACCGGTGGTCGGTGGCCGCGGGTTTGGTCAAGGTCACGTCCAAGGGTTCTGTGACACAAGGCTCTGCGGACGTGATGGTGGTCGGCGGAAGTGGCTGGCAAGACGTACAGCCCGGGCAGATCGTCAGAACCTCAGGAACATTGAAGGCTGTGCGGGAGGGACAAGAGCAGGCGGCCCTCTTGTCCGCATCATCCGCACCCGTTGTCATCGCTTCTGGCTTTGATGTCCGCCAGTCCGCCGCCGAGGCAAGAAGACAATTCGTCGCGGCCTCTGCATGGTTGCCTTCGGACCCGGCCGGTCTGATGCCCGGAATGGTCACCGGGGATACCAGTGCGCTCCCGGAGAGTCTAGAGGCAGATATGAAGACAACAGGAATGACGCACCTCACTGCCGTCAGCGGGGCGAATTGCAGTTTGCTGCTGGGTGGCTTCATCCTGTTGGCTAGATGCCTCAGGGTAAGCCGTCCGGTAGCCGGCGCTATTGCTGTGTGCGGACTGATGGCTTTTGTTGTCCTGGTAGGTCCGGAGCCGAGCGTTCTACGAGCTTCCGTCATGGGGAGCGTAGGCCTGGCAGCCATGGTGGGGGGCTTGAGGGGGCGATCCCTGACCTTCCTTTGCGTGGCCACCATCACCCTGCTGCTGCTGGATCCGAGCATGGCGTTAAACGTCGGGTTCCTGCTCTCTGTTCTGGCAACTCTGGGTATCGTCTTGCTGGCCGCCCGAATTGCCTCGTGGATTCCTTCCGTGGTGCCGCGCTGGCTGGCCGCGGGTATTGCGGTACCGCTCTCCGCGCAAGTGCTGTGCGGTCCGGTCCTCGCGGCCCTCCAGCCGCAGTTCACACCCTATGCCCTGATCACCAACGTAGTGGCTGGTCCGTTGATAGCGCCGGTAACCATCTTTGGAACCATTGCCGTTCCAATTGCCACCCTTTTTCCGTGGTTGGCGGTGGTGCCCGTCGCTGTGGCTGGAGTCTGCGCGGGAGCGGTGGCCGGGATAGCGCGGTTCTTCGCCCATTTGCCCGGGGCGGCACTGCCGTGGGCCGAGGGCCCGGCCGGAGTCATTGCCATGGTGGCTCTTTCAGTTTTATCAGTAGCGGTGTTCTGGATGATGCTGCACCCGACAGGAGTCATGTATCACGTCAGGATGCTGCACCGCGCGGTGATGCTGACGCTGGAGCGCGGTGCCAGGGGTAAACATGGCAGACTTGAATCCTGCAATAAACCGTCCGGAAGGAACTACCAGTGGCTGCTGCCCAAAACACCCGGGCCAAGAGCGTCGCGGCAAACACCGTCAGCTGGCGGGATGCCGCGCCGGCTGCCGTAGTCCTGATCGTGGGCCCGGAAGAGTATCTGGGGATCCGCGCAATGGACGGCATCCGTAGCCACGTGCGAAGTGCTAACCCGGAGGTTGAGCTCAGTCGGCTGAACGCGGGCTCCTACGAGTCCGGATCCTTGGCCATGACCGTGACGCCGTCCCTCTTCGGCGAGGGAAAGCTCATTGAGGTTGAGGGCCTTGAGGCAATGAACGACGCCTTTCTGGCCGACGGATTGGCCTACCTCCGGCATCCGGACCCGGACGTAGTCCTCGTCCTTCGCCACGCCGGGGGAGTCCGGGGCAAGAAGCTCCTCGACGCCGTGAAGTCCGCCGGCTGGCCCGTCATTGACTGTCAACCGCTTAAGAAGGACTCTGACAAGACCGCGTTTGTCGTCTCGGAGTTCAGGGCTGGCGGACGACGCATAGAGGGCGAAGCTGTCCAGGCATTGGTGAACGCGGTGGGTGCCAATCTGTCCGAGCTTGCTGCTGCCTGCAGCCAGCTCATTGCCGATGCCACCACTGCTGTCACGGCCGAAACCGTGGAACGCTACTACGGTGGCAGGGTGGAAGCCACGGCCTTCAAAGTTGCCGATGCCGCCATGGCCGGCAACGGGCCGGTGGCCTTATCCACCCTGCGGCACGCCCTGGCCACCGGTGTTGATCCGGTTCCCTTGGTAGCGGCTCTTGCTGCCAAACTGCGGACCTTGGCCAAAGTTGCCGGCGCCAATGGTTCGCCGGCCACCATTGCCAGGAATCTGGGAATGCAGCCGTGGCTTGTGGAGCAGGCGCAGCGGGATGTCAGGCGCTGGACCCCTGAAGGCTTGATCCGCTCCATCCAAGTCATTGCAGAAGCCGATGCCCAAGTGAAAGGCGAGTCACGGGACCCTGTCTACGCAGTTGAGCACGCGGTCACGGTAATTGCCACCTCGGCCAATCGCCGCTGATGTCGGCCGCGGCCTGTGCGCGTCGGTGCTGACTGGTCTGCATAACTCAAAGGCCGGTTAAACCCAAAGGGCGGTTAAACCCAAAGGCCGGCACCCACTGGGCGCCGGCCTTTTGATCAGCTCAGTCGAACTGGAAAAACCTTAGAGTGCGTTGACCTTCTTGGAGATCGCCGACTTGCGGTTTGCAGCGTTGTTCTTGTGAATAACGCCCTTGCTGACAGCCTTGTCCAGCTTGCGGCTGGCAGCAACAAGTGCAGTTCCAGCAGCATCCTTGTCAGCAGACTCAACGGCGGTGTTGACGGCGCGGATGGCCGTCTTCAGCTCAGACTTGACGGCGTTGTTACGCAGGCGAGCCTTCTCGTTGGTGAGGATGCGCTTCTTCTGGGACTTGATATTAGCCACGTATGAACTCTCTTTTTAATGCGGAAATGGTCTAGAGGGTTTTCAGGTTGGCCATCGACTGAGCGGCGTGGGGATGCCTATGGCAGCCAACCATGTGTGGCCGTCGACCTGCACGGACACACAGCTATAAAGGATAGCAGAAAGTCGGGACTCGCGCCGACTCCTGGTCTCAGTGCAGCTAATGCCGCTCTTGAAGGGCGCGGACTACCTCTTGGAATTGAGCTCTTTCCAGGACGGCGCCTTCGCGCCGGATGGCCTCAGGATCCAGGCGAACGATGCGGCCCACGTTGATCTCACTTGGCCTGCCTTGCCGATCCCAGGAACCTGCACCGATATCAACGTAGTTTCCGGCCCTGTTGCCGTTGTCGTGGTCCTTGGAGGTCAGCATGAGCCCTAGAAGCCACTGCCCGTCCCGCCCAATGAGGAGTACGGGGCGGTCTTTTCCTTTAGTGTGGTCTTCTTCGTACGGGACCCAGCTCCACACGATCTCACCAGGATCCGGTTGGCCATCGGGCTTGGGGGAGTAGCTGACCCTGACCGAACCGCGAAAGTCGCCGGGGTAGGGACCCGGTTGACGCTCGACGGCGGTCCGCCGGCTTCGCTGGCTGGAGGGACCTTGACCGGTGACGCCGGAGGGGGTGCCGGCTTTGGTGGTGCTGCCTCCCAGAGCCTTGAGTGATCGCAGCAGGAGTTTGCCCAAGGGGCGCAAGTCGAAAGCCATGTGACAACGCTACAACCGTCTACGGCTGAAGCCGGGCACGCAATGTACGGCGAAGCGCCGGTTCATGGGAGACTAGAGGATCAGATGCGCGGCGTGTTCCGGCTGGCCTTTGCCCAGTTGCAGGAATTGCCGTGCGAGTGTCGACAGTAAGGATCCTGCGTGTCTCCCATGGCCCGCACCGCACCGGTGCCCGCCGCAACAGATCCGGCCATCATCCGGAACTTCTGCATTATTGCCCACATCGACCACGGTAAGTCCACCCTGGCCGACCGCATGCTGCAGTACACCGGCGTCGTTCAGCAACGCGACATGAAGGCCCAGTATCTGGACCGTATGGATATCGAACGTGAGCGCGGCATCACCATCAAGTCCCAGGCTGTCCGCATGCCGTGGGAACTCGATGGCCAGAGCTATGCGCTCAACATGATCGATACACCCGGCCACGTTGACTTCACCTACGAGGTCTCCCGCTCCTTGGCGGCCTGTGAAGGTGCAGTGCTGCTGGTGGATGCTGCCCAAGGTATCGAGGCTCAGACTCTTGCCAACCTTTACTTGGCGATGGAAAACAACCTCACCATCATTCCCGTGCTGAACAAGATCGACCTCCCGGCCGCCCAGCCTGAGAAGTACGCGGCGGAGCTTGCCAACCTCATCGGTGGTGACCCTGAGGACGTCCTCAAGGTTTCCGGCAAAACCGGCGTAGGCGTAGAGGCGCTGCTGGATAAAATCGTCCGCGACCTCCCCGGCCCCGTGGGCGATCCCAATGCTCCGGCCCGTGCCATGATCTTCGATTCTGTGTATGACACTTACCGCGGCGTCATTACCTACGTCCGAGTGGTGGACGGCATGCTGCATCCCCGCGAACGCATCCAGATGATGTCCACCCGGGCTACTCACGAACTCCTGGAAATTGGTGTCAGCTCCCCGGAGCCCACACCTTCCAAAGGCCTGGGTGTGGGGGAAGTGGGATACCTGATTACCGGTGTAAAGGACGTCCGTCAGTCCAAGGTGGGCGATACTGTCACCAACCTCGCCAAGCCCGCGTCGGAGTCGCTGAGCGGTTACGCTGACGCCAAGCCGATGGTCTTCTCCGGTCTTTACCCCTTGGACGGTACGGACTACCCGGTCCTGCGTGACGCTCTTGAAAAGCTGATGCTTAACGACGCTGCGCTTGTCTATGAGCCTGAGACGTCCGCTGCACTGGGCTTCGGCTTCCGCGTTGGATTCCTGGGCCTTCTGCACCTCGAAATCACGCGTGATCGACTCGAACGCGAGTACAACCTGGACCTTATCTCCACTGCACCCAACGTGGAGTATGAGGTAACGCTTGAGGACAAGAAGGTCATCCACGTCACCAACCCGAGCGAATACCCCACCGGTAAGATCTCCGAGGTCCGGGAGCCCATGGTGTCCGCCACCATCCTCGCTCCTAACGAGTTTGTCGGTTCCATCATGGAACTGTGCCAAAGCCGCCGTGGCCAGATGCGAGGCATGGACTATTTGTCCGAGGACCGCGTTGAACTCCGCTACTGGATCCCGCTGGCGGAGATCGTCTTCGACTTCTTCGACCTCCTGAAGTCCAAGACGCGCGGTTACGCCTCACTGGACTGGAAGGCTGACGGCGAGCAGGTGGCCGATCTGGTCAAGGTCGACATCCTGCTGCAGGGTGAACAAGTTGATGCCTTCAGCGCCATCACCCACCGCGATAAGGCCTACGCCTACGGCGTGATGATGACCGGCAAGCTCCGTGAGCTGATTCCCCGGCAGCAATTCGAAGTGCCCATCCAGGCCGCCATCGGATCCCGCATCATTGCCCGCGAGAGCATCCGGGCCATCCGTAAGGACGTTCTTGCCAAGTGCTACGGCGGTGACATCACCCGTAAGCGCAAGCTGCTCGAGAAGCAGAAAGAGGGCAAGAAGCGCATGAAGATGGTCGGTCGCGTGGAGGTGCCCCAGGAGGCATTCATCGCAGCCCTGACCACCGATGAGTCCAAGGACAAGGCCAAGAAGTAAATGCCCAGCGTCCTCCCTTTGGGTGACCCGGCACCTGCGGATGGCATCTTGCCTCCGCAGGTGTTGGCCGGCGTCGAGCACCGCAAGTTCGGGCTCTATGTCCACATACCGTTCTGCGCCGTGCGCTGTGGCTACTGTGATTTCAACACTTACACTGCCACCGAACTCGGTGGCGGCGCCTCCCAGGACGCGTACGCCGCTACGGCGGTCTCTGAACTGGACTTCGCCTCTCTGGCACTGGACGCCTCGGGGTTACCCCGTCGTCCCCTCAGTACTGTTTTCTTTGGGGGTGGCACGCCCACCCTTCTCCCGGCAGAGGACCTGGCCCGGATCCTTAGGGCCGCCATCGGCCATTGGGGGCTGGAACCCGGCGCCGAGGTAACTACCGAAGCCAACCCGGATTCAGTAACTCCTGAATCCCTGAAGCTTCTGGCCGACGCAGGCTTCACCAGGGTCTCCTTCGGCATGCAGTCAGCCGTACCCCACGTGCTGAAGGTCCTGGACCGCACCCACACACCGAGCCGGGTGCCTCTTGTTGTGCAGTGGGCGCGGGAAGCCGGCCTCTCCGTGAGCCTGGACCTTATCTACGGCACCCCTGGAGAGTCCATGGGTGACTGGCAGCTGTCACTCGAAACCGCTTTGTCGTACCAGCCGGACCACATCAGTGCCTACGCTCTGATCGTTGAGGATGGCACTAAGCTGGCCGCCCAGATACGCCGGGGCGAGGTGCCCGGGATTGATGACGACGACCACGCCTCCAAATACGAGCTTGCCGACAAAATGATCTCCGAAGCGGGCTTGCACTGGTACGAGGTCAGCAACTGGTCGCGGACGCCGGACCAGGCTTGCCGGCACAATCTTGCCTACTGGCGGGGAGATGACTGGTGGGGTATCGGTCCAGGCGCCCACTCCCACGTGGGGGGTGTCCGGTGGTGGAACGTCAAGCACCCCACGGCGTACGCCTCGAGGCTCGGGAGCGCTAGCTCTCCGGCTGCCGGGCGGGAAACCCTCGATGCCGATACCCGGGAAGTCGAACGCATTATGCTGGAGGCACGGCTCGGCACAGGGTTGTCCGTAGATGCCTTGGACGCGATCGGACGGCACGCGATGGCCGGGCTTATTGCCGACGAATTGGTGGACCCTGTTCAGGCGTTCAAGGGCCGTTTGGTCCTTACGCTGAAGGGTCGTCTCCTGGCTGACGCCGTAGTTCGAAGGATCCTGCCCGACTGACCCGCGGGCTCATGCCCGTCGGAGCAAGCAGTCCTGGACGAGCGGAGGTGAGCTACTTAATCCAGCGCAGGTTGACCTTGTAACGGTGAGGCTGCCCGTGGTTTACCCTGATGCCCGCCGAGACGGAGAAACACGTCAGGGCAACCCAGATCGCGGTGGCGATGACGGCGAAGATGTTGCCGACCACAGGAAGCAGGACCAAAATGTTGGCCAGAACTGCTGCGATGGTGGGAGGCAGCGTGAAGTTCAGCGCTTCTTTGGATTCCTGTGCGGTGAACGGTCCACGATCCCGGAAAATCAGGTAAATCAGAAGGGACGGCAGGCATCCCAGGATGCCGCCAAAGTGGGCCAGAGTAGCCCATTGCCTGTCCTCGCTGGCTGTCAACGGGAGTGCGTTGGCAGGCGCGCCATGGTACTGGGGCCGGCCTGCGGCGCTGCCCGGTTCTTCAGGAGCGTTATCTGCCACGTTGTCTTCCCTTTGCTTTAAAGATGCTGCGGTGTTGCTGTCCCAGAATACCGGCACCGACGCACCTGCCGGGACCAACGCCCCGTTGACACGGTAGTTGCTGATACCTGAAGGACTCCACCTCAAGGAACCGTCAAAAAATCGATGACTTCTTCCACCCGTCCCAAGAGCGATGGCTCAAGGTCGGCATAGGTGCGGACTGCGCCCAGAAGGCGTTGCCAGCCCAAGCCTATGTCCTCAGGGGTCTCATGGGGCCAGCCGAACGCGCTGAGGATTCCGGTCTTCCAATCGATCCCGCGGGGTACGGCGGGCCAGGCCTCAATGCCCAGGACCTTGGGCCTGATCGCCTGCCAGACATCCACGTAGGGGTGTCCAACAATGAGGACGTTTCCCGCAGCCCCCGGGACCGTCATGGCCTCGGCGGCAATTCGGGACTCTTTGGACCCGGGCACAAGGTGGTCCACGAGGATTCCAAGCCGGCGGCCTGAGCCGGGATTGAAGTCGGCGATGGCGGACTTCAGGTCATCAACGCCGTGCAATGGCTCCACCACGATGCCTTCCACCCGGAGATCATCACCCCATACCTTCTCCACCAGTTCGGCGTCGTGCTTTCCTTCCACCCAAATGCGGCTGGCCTTGGCTACCTGTGCCCGTTGCCCCTGGACCCTGACGGAACCCGAGGCCGTCCGGCCGGACGGAACCCCGGATGCAGCGGTGCGGGGGGCGGGAGGCATCAAGCGGATAGCCTGACCTTCGAGCAGGAAGCCAAAGCCCAGCTGGAACGATTTGGTCTTTCCACGCCGGTCTTCCAAGGAGACCACGTGCATTCCGCCCGACTTCTCAACGCGGGTTACTTCACCCACCCAGCCCGACTGCACGTCCTCGAGGACCATTCCCCGCTGCACGGCTACTTCCGGCAGCTTCTGTTTGGCCGGAGCGGACAGATCCTGCGGGCCCCAATTGTTCAAAGCCAAGGGATTCCTACCTTTGTGCTGGTTTACGGTGCGGGCCGAAGCCGCCCGCGGCAGGTTTCAATGCTAACAACGGGGTGGCTCATACTAGACTTGTTAGCACTTGGGCATGTTGAGTGCTAAGTGTGGAGGTCTGAGCGGGATCCCGCGTTGACCGGTCGGAAGAACCATGGCAGTCGTCAGGAGGTGGAGCATTGAGTGAGCCGCGCAAGCTCGAAGTGCTGCGTGCCATCGTTGAGGATTACGTGCATTCCAGGGAACCTGTCGGGTCCAAGGCCCTCGTGGAGCGGCATCATCTTGGCGTTTCCAGCGCTACCATCAGGAATGACATGGCGGTTTTGGAAGAGGAAGGCCTGATTGCGGCGCCTCACACCAGTGCCGGTCGAATCCCCACTGACAAGGGCTATCGCCTTTTCGTTGACCGCATTTCGCAGGTCAAACCGCTCTCAGCGGCCGAGCGCAGGGCCATCCATTCTTTGCTCGAGGGCCCCGATGATGTCGACGACATCTTGGAGCGCACCGTAAGGCTTCTGTCACAGCTGACCAACCAGGTGGCCGTTGTGCAGTACCCGCATTCGAACCGCGCGCTTGTTCGCCACGTGGAATTCGTCCTCTTGGCCCCTCAACAGGTCCTCGTGGTCCTAATTGCGGACACCGGCAGCGTGGGGCAGAAGGTCATCGACGCTGGGTCCGATGTGAGCAATGAGGCCCTGATGCTCCTGAGGTCCCGGTTCCTGGGCAACATTGCCGGCACACAGCTGGCGCTTTTGCCTCAAGTGCTTCCTTCTGTCGTTGCGCTGTGTCCGCCGGAACTGCGCAGTCTGGCGAAGACGTTGGCCCAGGGGCTTCAATCGTTGAGCGACACCAGCCGCGAAGAGCGCATCCTGATGGCTGGAACGGCAAACCTGGCCCGCTCCAACGTTGACTTCCCCCTGAGCATAGGCCCTGTGCTGGAGGCACTCGAGGAACAAGTTGTCATGCTCCGGTTGTTATCTGACATGGGGGATGATCCCCGCGGCGTTACCGTGAGCATTGGACGCGAGAATCCCTACGATGGCTTGGCGGAGGCCTCCGTCGTAGCTACGGGCTATGGCTCCGGTGCCAAGGTGGGGATTCTTGGTCCCACACGCATGGACTATCCCACCACCATGGCAGCAGTACGAGCCGTGGCCCGTTACCTTTCCCGCATTCTCGGCGGCTAAACACCGGTCCGAGGAAACATCCGTAGTACAACAAGGAAGAGATACCGACTTTGAGCAGCCACTATGACGTTTTGGGAGTCTCGCCGGAAGCCACCGGGGAAGAGATCAAAAAGGCGTACCGCAAGTTGGCGCGGAAACTGCACCCCGACGTAAACCCCGGTGAAGATGTCGCGGAACAGTTCAAGGCCGTGACCCACGCCTACGAGGTGTTGTCCGATCCCCAAAAGCGCCGGGTCTATGATGCCACGGGCAATGAAAACGGCACTGACAACGGTTTCGGTGGCGGCTACGCCGGCCAGGGTTTTGCCTTCCAGGACATCTTCGACACCTTCTTTGGTGGCGGCGGTCAGGGCGGACCGGCCTCCCGGGTCCGGCGGGGCCAGGACGCGCTCATCAGCGTCCGCATCGATTTGAAGGACGCCGTCTTCGGCGTCAACAAGAAGCTTGAAGTGGATACAGCCGTGATCTGCCCCACGTGCGATGGCAGTTGCTGCCGCCCGGGCACCCACCCGGAACGCTGCGACATCTGCGGTGGCAGCGGCCAGGTCCAACGGGCAGTCCGTTCCATCCTGGGCCAGGTCATGACTGCCGCCCCTTGCGGTTCGTGTGAAGGCTTCGGCACAGTCATTAAGGACCCCTGCAACGAGTGCAATGGACAGGGCCGCATCCGCAGTCGTCGTTCCCTCACCATCAAGGTTCCGGCCGGTGTCGCCACTGGTACACGCATCCAGCTGTCCGGGCAGGGTGAAGCGGGCCCCGCTGGAGGCCCCGCCGGCGATCTCTATGTGGAGATCCGGGTCAACAACGACTCCATGTTCATGCGTGAAGGCGACGACCTCCACGCAACACTAAGTGTGCCCATGACCGCTGCGGCACTTGGCACCGAACTGCAGCTGGACACCTTCGACGGCGCGCAGGACATCGACGTCAAGGCCGGTACCCAATCCGGCGAAGTCATTACCCTGCGCGGCTTGGGTGTTACGCACCTCCGGGGTTACGGACGCGGCGACCTCAAGGTGCACTTGCACGTGGAGACCCCGACCAAGCTCGACCCCGCCCAGGAGGAACTCCTGCAGCAGCTCGCCAAGCTGCGCGGCGAGCAGTTTACCGAGGGAAAGCTGGTGGCAAGCGGCGGAATGTTCGCGAAGCTTCGGGACAAGCTCGGTAACCTGTAGCGGTGAGCAATCCGGTTTTCTTTACACCGGCGGGAAGCCTTAACCAGCTGATCCCCGGGTCGACATTTGTGTTGGAAGGTGCTGAGGCGCGCCATGCCGTCACCGTCAAGCGACTGGCCGTGGGTGAGCCCGTGGACATAGCCGACGGTTCGGGCATGCGGTTGACTGGCGCCGTGGTTGACGCCGGTTCCAGCACCCTCACAGTGAAGGCATCCGAGGTAGTCCTCGAGGACCAGCCGGCGGTCCGGCTGGTGCTGGTTCAGGCACTTGCCAAGGGCGATCGGGACGAACTCGCCATCGAGACTGCCACGGAACTCGGAATAGACGCCGTCATTCCGTGGCAGTCCGAGCGGGCAATCGTGCGTTGGAAAGGCGAACGGGCCGCCAAAGCGCACGCGAAATGGCAGTCGGTGGTCACTGCGGCAGCCAAGCAGGCCAGGCGTGCTTGGATTCCTGAGGTACGGTCCATGATGGACACAGCCGCTTTGGCGAAGGCCGTCGCGGCCGCTGATGTGGCCATCATCCTCCATGAAGACGCCAAGAACCCCCTGCGGACCGTCCTTGAAGAGTCGGTCGCGGTCCGGACTGGAGATGATGGGACCCCTCGCGAGGTCCTCTTGATTGTCGGACCGGAGGGTGGCATCTCACCAAGAGAGGTAACGCGGCTCAGTGACGCCGGTGCCGTCACGGCACTTCTGGGTCACCACGTGTTGAGGTCCTCGACGGCGGGACCCGCCGCCGTCGTTCTTGCAAGTGACGTCCTGGGCCGCTGGTAGCCGCCCCGCAGCTCGTCGAACCCGCAGCTAACCGACGTTGAACAGGCGGGTGTCGGTGCTCGTTTCGATGGTTGCGCCGGCCTCATCCACTTGTGAAACCCGCAGCTCATATTTGCCGGCCTTCAGTGTGGCACTGAAGGTGAAGGCTCCGTATTGACCAGGCGCACCGGTTGCTTGCGTTCTCCCGGTGAGCAGGCTGCTCTTTTCGCCCTTGCCATTCTCCTGCAGAATCTGCCAGCTGACCGGCTTTGAACTGTCGGTGCTGCGGCCATTGAACTTGACTACACCGGCAGGCAGAGTTGTTTCCTCTTGCGGATCGATGATCCACAGAGGTGCCACCAAGGATGCGTTCCGTTCCATGGGTTGGCCGAGCTTTACCTGCCCAAACGCCATGTAGTCCGTGTGTCCGTCAACCAGGATGACAACCTGGATCTGCTGGCCGGAGTTGATGAGCCCCGAGGACGAGGCTGCCGCCGTCGCCGTGTAGACCAATTGCTGGACAGCGCGCTGCGCCATTCCGGCGTCGAGGTTTGAGTTGAAGGCATCCCGCGAAATATCAACGGTGATGACGTTCTTGCCGGAGATGGAGGTGGCCAGGCTTTCGGGGGCCTGCCAGGGGGTGAAGAAGTCGTGGTCCAGGGGTTTTTCGGACATCATGATCCGGAGTGCGGTGGTCACGGGGTTTCCGTCGCTGGAGATATCCCTGAACTCACGGTAGAGATAAACCTGTTCCTTGCTGCGTCCAATCCAGTAAACCGGGATCTTCGTGGAAGCCTGCGTAGTTTCCAGCGGTGCCTGGCTGGCTGGCGCGTCGTTAACGCTGACGGATGGCGAACTCGTGCCGGTTTGGGAATCGCCGCCGTTGGCTATGCAACCAGTGAGCAACAGGACAGCAAGCATCGCCGGCACAGCGATAACGGATTTTGTCCGTCTGCGCGCGCCATCTCCAATGCTTCCTGGCTCCGAAATGGGTGTCCTGCCTAACCTTGTGTCTCATGGCGGCCCCAGCCGCCGATTCCCAGCCAACGGAGCCGGGCCGCAGGATGCTTGGATGCCACCCGCTATGCCAGCTTGGCACATCGTCGACGGCGGTCGGCCGGGATTGCGCGGATCAGCGCCAACTGAAACATGATTGATACCCGCTTGATGCCGAGTTGAGACAAAATGTACGCCATGACGGCAGGCGCCGGATGATGCCGGTGGTTTCGGTTCATCGCAGGCCGGGCTGGCGTAGGATTGAAGACATTCCGGCATCCGGACGTGCCCCATACAGCGGCCACGAATGCCGAATCGATGGCAGGTAGCACGACCAACCGGAGGAGAAAAGGCCTAAGGCCAACACTATGAGTGAATCTTTGAACGGGCGGCTTAGGACCGGAAACGGCAACCAGCCGCCCACCGAGTTCCCGCACACACTACCGGGTACGCGCACGGAAGTTGTCACGTTCGACAACTCCGACCAGATGGTTCACTCGTTGGGCAGCCACGACGAAGCCTTGCGGTACATCGAGGAACAGTTCCAGGACGTCAGTTTCCATGTCCGTGGCAACGAGCTCTCCATGACAGGCCCTTCCACCGTCATTCCACGCGTTATGCGTCTGTTGGAGGAAGTCCGTGGGCTCGTGGCGAAGGGGACCGTGGTGACTCCGGACATCCTTCAGCAGCTCGTGTCCCTTCTGAGGGCCCAGTCCGTGCAGAATCCTGCCGATGTGCTGACCCACAACATCCTCTCAAGCCGCGGTAAGACTATCCGGCCCAAGACGCTGAATCAGAAGAATTACGTTGACGCCATTGATGAGAACACCGTCATCTTTGGAATCGGCCCGGCAGGTACCGGCAAGACCTATCTTGCAATGGCCAAAGCGGTGCAAGCCTTGCAAACGAAGGAAGTCAGCCGGATCATCCTGACCCGGCCAGCCGTGGAAGCGGGGGAACGGCTGGGCTTCCTCCCCGGCACGCTGAGCGACAAGATCGACCCCTATCTTCGCCCACTATATGACGCCTTGCACGACATGATGGATCCCGAGTCCATTCCCCGCCTGATGGCTGCAGGAACCATCGAGGTAGCCCCGTTGGCCTATATGCGCGGACGCACGCTGAACGACGCCTTCATCATCCTGGACGAAGCCCAAAACACCACACCGGAGCAGATGAAGATGTTCCTTACACGTCTGGGTTTCGGTTCAAAAATGGTGGTTACCGGTGATGTCACGCAGATCGACCTGCCGTCCGGATCGACGTCCGGCCTGCGAATCGTCAGGGAAATCCTGAAGGGAATCGACGACGTCAATTTCTCGATCCTGGAAGCGGCTGACGTCGTGCGGCACCGTTTGGTTGCCGACATCGTTTCCGCCTACAGCGCATGGGATGACGCACATAGCAGCGACGTCGCGAGCACACAATATAAACCCGGAGCGCACTACAAACGTGGAGAACGTCAATGAGCATTGAAGTAAACAACGAGTCCGGTGTAGCGGTGGACGAGGCCCAACTGGTGACGTTGTCCCGCTTCATCTTCGAGCGTTTGTACATCCATCCCCAGGCAGAACTGTCCATCCTCCTTGTCGATGAACCGGCCATGGAGAAACTGCACATCGAACTGATGGACGAGCCCGGGGCTACGGACGTTTTGTCCGTACCCATGGACGAATTGACGCCGGGCACCCCGGACAAGCCCACGCCACAAGGCATGCTGGGTGACATCGCCATCTGCCCGCAGGTGGCAGAGGTGCAGGCAGCAAACGCAGGCCACGCGACGCAGGATGAGATGCTGCTCCTGACCACCCACGGAATTCTGCATCTGCTTGGCTTTGACCATGCAGAGCCGGAGGAAAAAGAAGAGATGTTCGGTTTGCAGCGGGAACTGCTGTCTGAATTCCTGGGCAAGGATGCCCCCATGGAGACCATGCAGTGACCTCGATCATCCTGGTCGGCATGGCGCTGGTGTTCCTCAGCTTCGTTGCACTGCTGACTGCAGCCGAGGCTGCATTGAACTTCCTGCCCCGGCATGAGGCCGAACAATCCATAGTGCGGAGCAAGGGCAAGGCCCTGGGCGGTATCCTCAAGAACCCGATCGCCCATATGCGCGCTCTGCGTTTTTGGCGGGTCTGGTTTGAAATGGCGGCAGCAGTCGCCGTCGCCGTGGTCCTCCACAGTTTGCTGGACAACGTCTGGCTCGCCGGACTTGCAGCTACGGGGATCATGGCGGTGATCGGGTTTGTACTGGTCGGCGTTTCGCCCCGGCAGTTGGGCCGGGCGCACTCCGGACCCGTCGTTCGTTTCACCGCCCCGCTCATCAGGTTCCTCTGCTGGATACTAGGGCCCATCCCCGGCTGGTTGGTGGCGCTGGGACAGGCAGTCGCCCCCGGCGCCCCAAGTGGCGACGACGCTTTCGTCAGCGAGGAAGAGTTTCGCGAATTCGTCGATCGTGCCGCCGAGTCGGACATGATCGAAGACAATGAGGCAGAACTCATTCATTCGGTCTTTGATTTTGGTGATACTTTGGTGCGTTCCGTCATGGTACCCCGCACCGATATTGTGAGCATCGGTACGGGCTCGAATCTCGAAACGGCAATGGGCCTTTTCCTGCGGTCCGGTTACTCAAGGATCCCCGTCATCGGGGAGAACACCGATCAGATCCGTGGGATTTTGTACCTCAAGGATGTGGCTGCGGCCATGCATCGGAGGGAACCAGGACTGCAAGTTCACGATGTTGATTCACTCGCCCGGGACGTGCGGTATGTCCCGGAATCGAAACCCGTGAGCGACCTCCTCAGGGAACTCCAGAAAGAGTCCACACACGTAGCGATCGTCATCGACGAGTACGGCGGCACCGCCGGGTTGGTCACCCTCGAGGATCTTATCGAGGAAATTGTTGGCGAGATCGTGGATGAGTACGACGCCGCCGCCGAAGAGGCCGTTCACCTCGATGATGGTACATATCGAGTAAGCGCCCGCATGAGCATCGATGACTTGGGTGAACTTTTCGACATCGATCTGGACGACGACGAGGTGGATACAGTAGGCGGTCTGCTCGCAAAGGCCCTTGGGCAGGTTCCCATTGTGGGGAGCGCCGTTGAAGTGAACGGAATATCGCTCCGGGCAGATAGGCTGGAGGGTCGCCGAAACAGAGTCAGCCACATCATTGCGGCAGCCATGCCAAAGGAAGACACTGACTTTGAAGACCTACTCGATGACGCCGACTCAACGCAACAGGGAGTTCCACGTGAGCAAGCAAAATAACAAATTTGACGCCGATGCAGACTTCGGTGGCTTCCACGCTGGCTTCTCGGTGCTGGTGGGCCGGCCCAACGCGGGTAAGTCGACGCTGACCAACGCGTTGGTTGGCCAGAAAGTGGCCATCACCTCGGCCAAACCGCAAACTACACGGCACACCATTCGCGGTATCGTCCACCGCGATGATGCCCAATTGATCCTTGTGGACACTCCCGGCCTTCACCGCCCACGTACCCTGCTGGGGAAGCGGCTCAACGAACTTGTTGCAGACACCCTGGCGGAAGTCGATGCAATCGGTTTCTGTCTGCCGGCCAACGAAAAAATCGGCCCCGGCGACAAATACATCGCCGCTCAGCTGGCCGCCGTCGGACGCAAGCCCATCGTGGCACTGGT
Source organism: Arthrobacter sp. TS-15 (assembly GCF_006964045.1). Lineage (NCBI taxonomy): Bacteria > Bacillati > Actinomycetota > Actinomycetes > Micrococcales > Micrococcaceae > Arthrobacter > Arthrobacter sp. TS-15. The sequence continues at coordinate 200,539 of NZ_SDXQ01000036.1, forward strand.
GACCAAAACCGACCTGGTGGATCGTCAGGCGTTGACGGAGCAATTGCTCGCCGTCGCCGCGTTGGGCCGCGAGGTTCTTGGCGAGCAGGGCTGGGCCGACATCGTCCCTGTCTCTGCCGCCGACGGTTTTCAGGTCTCCACTGTTGCAGACGTCCTGATCAGCCACATGCCGTCCTCACCTCCGCTGTATCCTGACGGCGAGCTGACTGACGAGCCTGAGGCCGTCATGATCGCAGAGCTGATTCGCGAAGCGGCCCTTGAGGGCGTCCGCGATGAACTTCCCCACTCGCTCGCTGTGGTGGTGGAGGAAATCGTTCCCCGCGAAGGCCGGACCGAGGACAACCCGCTGTTGGATGTTCGCGTGAACCTTTACGTTGAGCGGCCTTCCCAGAAGGCCATCATCATCGGCAAGGGCGGAAGCCGTTTGCGAGAGGTGGGAACCAACGCCCGAAAGGGTATTGAGACTCTGCTCGGCACCCGCATCTACCTCGATCTTCACGTCAAGGTGGCCAAGGATTGGCAGCGCGATCCCAAGCAATTGGTCAAACTCGGCTTCTGATTCGCGTCGCTGGATCCGGCGTGGCTTGAGGCCCGATAAGGAACTTCCCAGAAACGGCAACTATGATTGCGGGGATCCAGCTGTTTGATGAAAGGTAAACCGAATAGTGCGACGTCGTGACGCCCGCCCGCAGGGCACCGGCACCGCTGGCCCCGCGGGGGCACGCCATGGTGAGGATGCCGACGGCACCCCTCGCCATATGAGGGTGCCCAAGGGGCTGCCACTTTGGTTGAAGATTGTCACCGGCGTAGTCTCCGTTGCCCTGGTTGCCGGCGTTGCCTTTGCTGCTTTTTGGTTTATCCGGCTGCAGAACAACATCACGAAGGCGCCCTTGAGCGCCGGGGAAACCCGTAATGCCGGTGACCCGCTGGTGGATGACAAAACGGATCGACTGCAGATCCTGATCCTTGGCTCCGATACCCGTGACGGAAAGAACGCCGAATACGGTAGCACCGAGGACTCCACCGGCTATGGCCATTCCGATGTCATGATGCTGTTGGACATCTCCGCGGATAACAAACGCGTCAATGTGCTGAGTTTCCCGCGAGACCTGTTGGTGGATGTGCCGCAGTGCACCGACCGCACCAACAACCAGACATTCCCTGCCCGCAGCGGCGTGATGATCAACGAGGCCATGGCTGAAGCTGGAATCGGTTGCGCCGTGGATACGGTCAACAAGCTCACCGGTTTGGAAATCGACCACTTCATGATGGCCGATTTCAACGCAGTCAAGGAGCTTTCGCATGCTGTGGGTGGCGTGAACGTTTGCGTCAGTGATCCGGTCTTTGACCCGGATTCCCGGCTCCGCCTCGCCAAGGGGGATTCCTTGGTGGAAGGCGAACAGGCTTTGGCATTCCTCCGGACCAGGCATGCTTTCGGCGATGGAGGTGACCTTGGCCGCATCAAGGGTCAGCAAGCGTTCCTTTCATCCCTCACCCGGAAACTTAAGGATGAGGGGACTCTGGGTAACCCGCAGAGGCTGCTGCAGATCGCAGATGTGGTCACGCAGAACCTGACCGTGGACGAGGGCCTGGCGTCAGTTCCTTCACTGTTGACCATTGGCGGGCGACTCAAGGACATTGATGTTTCCAAGGTGGCGTTCGTAGCGGTGCCCACGCAGCAGGCAGCGGTGGACCTTAACAGGTTGGAGCTCGTCGAGCCCCAAGCGTCACAGCTGTTCGCGGCGCTTCGTGCAGATCTTGACCTCACAACGCCTGGTGCGACGTCCACCCCTGTACCGAGCGAAAGCCCGGCCCCACAGCCCACGGCTACTACGCCTGCCGCACCTGCGTATGACAAAGCGATTCAGCCGGTGGCCGTCGCCAACGGCAGCGGCGTTCCAACCAGGGCGCAGGAGCTCATGACCGTGCTCACTGGCAACGGCTTCGCCCAGACGGTGTCCTACTTGGCTAATCCGGTGGATCAGACGGTGCTTTATTACGGACCGGGCTTTGCGGACGTTGCTGCTGACGTAGCTACACTTTTCGGCATCCCTGCCGCTCAGGTTCAGGAGTCCCCGGGTGTGGCGGGAGTGCAGCTTTACGTGGGTACTGACTTCGGCACGGGGACCGCTTACGGTGCGGCTTCGGTGCCGTCCGATGTAGTCAACCAAACAGCTAGCGATGCCGTGTGCCAACAGGTGAATCCCCTGTACATCGATCAGCAATAGGTTCCATGCATTAGGAGCAAACAACAACGGCCGGCCAGTTTTTGAACTGGCCGGCCGTTGTGTCATGCGGGTACTACCAGATGCTGACGCGTTCCCCGGGTTCCATCCACATGCCGTCGGTTTCCGTCACGGCGAATGCTGCATGGAATGCGTCGAGGTTACGGGCAATGGCGTTGGTGCGGAACTCGTTGGGGGAGTGGGGGTCGGTAGCCAGTCTCCGGATGGCCTCTTCAGTGCGGATCACTTGGCGCCAGCCGGCAGCCCACGACATAAAGAATCGTTGGAATCCCGTGAAGCCGTCAATGACCTCCGGCTCGGCTCCGTTCAGGCTCAGGAGGTAGGCCTTGTAGGCAATCGTCAGGCCTCCGAGGTCGCCGATGTTCTCGCCCAGGGTCAGCTTGCCGTTGACCTTATGCTCCGGCGCAGCATAGGGGGACAAAGCGTCGTATTGGGAAACCAACTTCGCCGTCAGGGCTTCGAAGGCTGTCCGGTCGTCCTCGGTCCACCAATTGCGGAGCGCGCCGCTGCCATCGAATTGGGATCCTTGGTCGTCGAAACCATGGCCGATTTCGTGACCGATCACCGCGCCGATGCCGCCATAGTTCACTGCGTCGTCTGCATCCGCAGTGAAGAACGGGGGCTGAAGGATAGCTGCAGGGAAGACGATCTCATTGAGCATTGGATGATAGTAGGCGTTGACCGTCTGGGGTGTCATGAGCCACTTTGTCAGATCGACCGGCTTGCCGATTTCATCCAAGTGCCGGTTCACGTCCGCATCATGGGCACGCTCGACGTTGCCAAGAAGATCCGTGGGGTCGATCTCGACGGCAGAGTAGTCGATCCATTTTTCCGGGAAGCCGATTTTTGGACGGAATGCGTCCAGCTTTTTCAGGGCTTCCTTCTTGGTTTCCGCACCCATCCACGCCAGGGAGGAGATGCTCTCCCGGTAGGCTTCGATCAGGTTTGAGACCAGCGTCTCCATCCTTGCCTTGTGTCCCGCAGGGAAGTGCCGATCAACATAGATCTGGCCCACGGCCTCGCCGAGGGCTGCTTCGACCACTGCCACCCCGCGCTTCCACCGCTCTTTGTTCTGTGGCGTACCGCTGAGCGTGGTGCCGTAGAAGTCGAAGTTCGTGGAGACGAACCCTGATGACAGGTACGGGGCGGCCGAGCTGAGAACCCGGAGTGTCAGCCATTCCTTCCATGCTTCCAGCGACTCGGATTCCAGCAAAGCCGCAGCGCCTGCAAAGAAGTCCGGAGTGCTCACCACTATTTCACTCCGCTTTGCTGCGTCTACCCGCGCTGCCTGGAACCACGTGTCGAGCAGGGGGAAGATTGCCACTGCTTCATCTGCGGTCTTGAGGTTGTAGGTCTTTTGGGGGTCGCGCAGGGTGACGTTGTCCCAGTGGTGGGACGCCAGGGCGGTTTCCAGTGCGACGATGCGCTGTGCGGAAGCTTGCGCGTCCGCGATACCCGCGAGATTGAAAAGCTTTGAAATGTATTCACCGTAGGCAGCCACGATGCCCGCGAACTTTTCTTCGCGGTAGTAGGACTCGTCCGGCAAGCCCAGGCCCCCTTGCCCGATATACAGGAGGATGCGTTCGGGGTTGCCGGCGTCCGGAGCAGGATAGATGGAGAAGAGCCCGGAGACGTCTGAGCGGAACAGGCGTCCCATCAGGGCAGCCAGTTCCTCCACAGAGCCCACCGCCTGCACCTCATCAAGGCGGCTTCGCACGGGGTCCATACCTTTCGCTTCGACTACTTCTTCGTCCATGAAGCTGGCGTAGAGACCGCCGACTTTCTGTTCGATGCCGGTGGCTGACTCTCCCTTGGCGGCCGCTTCTTCGATGATCGCCTTGACGGCCAATTCGGCGCCATCCCGCAAGGCGGTGAAGGTACCTTCCAGCGGCCTGTCGTCGGGGATTGTTGTGCTGTTGAGCCACGCACCGTTGACGTGCTGATAAAGGTCGTCCTGGGGCCGGACGCTGTGATCGATATTCGAAAGAGAGATCCCCGATTGTGGCACTGTGGCTCCTTGTGTGGACACTGCAGCCGGCGTTGCCACCGTCGCGGCGTCTGCATAGTGGACGTTGCATGAGGTGTTGCACTGTCATCATACGCATCGTGTTACTGTGAATTTGTGCGTACGGCGATGCTTCTTCTTAGCTGCCGCGGCGAGGCCTGAAAGCTATCTGAAGCTGGGCCATCCTCGCCGCGGAGTTCCGTTGTGTCCGGCTAAGCTTTCACTTAGTTCTTAGAGAAAAGGCCACACGTCATGCGTAATGCACAAAAGCCCTCCGGTATGCCGATTCACCGCTACCTGCCGTTCCAGGACCAGATTTCCGTTGAGGTTCCGGACCGTACTTGGCCCGACAAAGTCATCACCAAGGCTCCGCGCTGGTGCGCAGTTGACCTGCGGGACGGCAACCAGGCGCTGATTGATCCCATGAGCCCGGCTCGCAAGCTGAAGATGTTCCAGCTGCTCGTCAAGATGGGCTACAAGGAGATCGAGGTTGGTTTCCCGTCAGCGTCGCAGACCGACTTCGACTTTGTTCGCCAACTCATTGAGGGTGGCCATATTCCGGATGATGTCAGCATCCAGGTTCTGACGCAGGCACGTGAGCATCTGATTGAGCGCACCTACGAGTCTTTGGTTGGCGCCAAGCAGGCAATTGTTCACCTGTATAACTCCACGTCCGTTCTGCAGCGTCGCGTGGTGTTCAACCAGGACGAGGACGGCATTTTGGACATTGCGCTTCAGGGTGCGCGCTTGTGCAAGAAGTACGAAGAGACCCTGACGGATACGCACATTACGTATGAGTACTCGCCTGAGTCCTTCACCGGAACCGAGCTCGAGTACGCCGCTCGCGTGTGCAACGCCATTGCCGACGTCTTCGAGGCATCGGCTGACAAGCAGGTCATCATCAACCTGCCGGCCACTGTCGAAATGGCAACGCCCAACGTCTACGCCGACTCCATCGAGTGGATGCACCGAAACTTGCACCCTCGCGAGGGAATCATCATTTCCCTCCACCCGCACAATGACCGCGGCACCGGCGTCGCTGCTGCTGAACTCGGATATCTGGCCGGTGCCGATCGCATCGAAGGCTGCTTGTTTGGCAACGGCGAACGAACCGGCAACGTGGACTTGGTAACGCTGGGCTTGAACATGTTCGTCCAGGGTGTGGACCCCATGATCGATTTCTCCGATATTGATGAAATCCGCCGCACCGTGGAGTACTGCAACCAGTTGCCCGTTCCGGAGCGTTCACCCTACGGTGGCGACCTCGTCTTCACCGCCTTTTCCGGTTCACACCAGGACGCCATCAAGAAGGGCTTCGAGGCGCTGGAGAAAGACGCTGCTGCCGCCGGAAAATCGGTTGATGACTTCACCTGGCAGGTGCCGTACCTGCCCATCGATCCCAAGGATCTGGGCCGCAGCTACGAAGCTGTGATCCGCGTCAACTCGCAGTCCGGCAAGGGCGGCGTGGCTTATCTGCTGAAGAACGAGCACAACCTCGATCTGCCCAGGCGGGCCCAGATCGAGTTCTCCGGAGTTATCCAGCGTCGTACGGACGCCGTGGGTGGCGAGGTCAGCGGTGCCCAACTGTGGCAAATCTTCCAGGACGAATACCTGCCCTCTGAAGAAGAGCAAGCACAGTGGGGCCGCTATGGACTGGGCAGTGTAAGCACTGAGACTGACGAGTCGGGTGCTATGACCATGAACGCAAACCTGCGCATCGACGGCGTCGAAGTCCGCCGGACCGGCCACGGCAATGGTCCCATAGCGGCATTGTTGGACATCCTGCACCACGACGGCGTTGACGTGCGGGTGCTGGACTACAGCGAGCATGCCCTGTCCGAGGGCGGCAGCGCAAGTGCGGCGGCGTACGTCGAATGTGCTGTTGGAGAGCGCGTTTTGTGGGGCGTTGGAATTGACCCCAGCACCACCACGTCTTCCCTCAAGGCGCTGATTTCGGCCGTAAACCGGGCTGTCCGCGACGCTCAGGCTTAAGCACATGCCGTGTGGTGACGGGAAATACCGTCACCACACGGTCCGGCGAACACTGCCGGACCCCGGCAAAGTGCGAAGATTAGTTGTGGCCAATCCGTCGTTTGCAGCACGGTCCTATCGGGACGATGCCGTGGTGCTCCGCACCCACAAGTTGGGCGAGGCGGATCGCATCATTACGTTACTGACCAAGCACCACGGCCAGGTTCGTGCCGTGGCCAAGGGCGTCCGCAGGACCAGCAGCCGGTTCGGGGCGCGGCTTGAGCCTTTCATGGTGGCTGACCTGCAGCTTGTTCAAGGCCGGACCTTGGACATTGTCACGCAGGCCGTAGCGAAGGGTGCGTACGGAAGCAGCATCGCCGCCGATTACGGACGTTTCACAGTGGCTGCAGCCATGACAGAGACTGCTGAGAAGCTCACTGATGTCGACACCGAATCAGGGACTGCGCACTACAATCTGCTGGTGGGTGCTTTGGCTGCCTTGAGCCGATCGGACCATCCGCCGGAACTGATTCTCGATTCCTATCTTTTACGGGCGTTGGCCACAGGTGGCTGGGCACCGAGCTTCACCGATTGCGCACGTTGTGGCCGCCCCGGCCCTCATACAGCATTTGCAGCTCCCGTGGGAGGCATGGTCTGCAGCGACTGCAGGCCCCCGGGTTCGCCGGCCCCCGCGCCGGAGACTGTGGTGCTGCTTGGTGCCTTGCTGACTGGCACGTGGAGCGTCGCTGATGCGTCGGACCCGCGGCACAGACGGGAGGCGGCGGGCTTAGTGGCAAGCTACCTCCAATGGCACTTGGAACGGGCCTTGAAATCACTCAAACACGTGGAGCGAAGCTGACAGTGGCACTTGGTAAGAAGAATAAAGCAACCATGGCTAGGACGGCTCCGGTAGTCGCCCCTTACAGGCACCCTTCCGGGGCGGTACCGCCAAGCATTCCAAGTGAGCTCATCCCGCAGCATGTGGCGATAGTCATGGACGGCAACGGGCGGTGGGCCAATCAGCGGGGCCTGCCGCGGATAGAGGGGCACAAGGCGGGGGAGCCGGCCCTCCTGGACGTCATGGCAGGAGCCATCGAACTCGGAATCAAGTACGTCAGTGTCTATGCGTTCTCCACAGAGAACTGGCGCCGATCACCCGAGGAAGTCCGTTTCCTCATGGGATTTAACAAGGATGTACTACGCCGCCAGCGCAACCAGCTGGACGAGTGGGGTGTGCGGATCCGCTGGGCCGGTCGCCGACCCCGCTTGTGGGGTTCGGTGATCAAGGAGTTGGAAGAGGCCGAGGACTACACTCGCGCCAATGACACCTGCACCCTGACCATGTGTGTTAATTACGGCGGCCGCGCAGAAATTGCCGACGCCGTCTCAGCCATCGCGCACGACGTCGCCGCCGGCCGTCTGAAGCCGGGATCGGTGTCGGAGAAGACGATTCAGAAGTACTTGGATGAACCGGACCTTCCTGACGTGGATCTTTTTCTCCGCAGCTCCGGGGAGCAGAGGCTGTCCAACTTCCTCCTGTGGCAATCCGCTTATGCGGAGTTCGTCTTCATGGACACCTTGTGGCCGGACGTCGACCGGCGGACGTTGTGGGACGCCGTCGAAATTTATGCAAAACGGGACCGTCGCTATGGTGGGGCCGTGGACGCTGCGACGGCCGTGAAGTAGCACGCCAGCGAAGTAGCATGCACTTGCTAAATCAGTACGGATAAGCAGCCAGCCACACCGCCACGTCCCGGTAAGCCTGTTGGCGGACGGTCCGCCGTGAGAGAAAGACGTCGTGCAGGGCTCCGGGATAGCGGAACACAGCAGTCCGCCGGGCAAGGCCCAGGGCCCTCCGTGAGGTCTCCTCGACGTCGATGACCGCATCGGCGCGCATTAGGTCCGCAGTCCATTCGGCTTGGATCCGTGTCCGCCCGGACAGAAGAACCAACACGGGCGCGTCGATGTTGAGCTTGCGCTCTACGGCTGCGTGGCCTGCCAGCACCGCTTTTGTCCATCCAGCCCGGATGGGAAACGAAGCCCGCGGCCGCCACACCGGATCCAGGATCCACTCACCATGTCCCTCGTTGCTGACGCTTTCCCAGTACGCAGGCATTTCCGGAAATCTGTAAGGACGCTTGGGATCGGTCCGGGCGAATGGTTCAACCAGATGCATGGCGATGCTGCGGACCAAGCTACTTCCCTGGAGTTCGAGCCACGGCGAGTTCAGGACGAGTGTACCCACCCGGCCGGGATGGCGGTCCGCCCAGAGGGCAGCGATCAACCCGCCCAAGGAGTGGGCGAGCATGTGGATGGTAGGCGACGTGGAACTACCCGTCCTTCGCGCGACATCCCGTTCGATCTCGCGTAAGGCTGCTGCGAGGTCTTCGTCGTAGACGCCGAGGTCCGAGGTGTAGCCAGGTGTCTGCCCTGGCAGCAGGCTGCGGCCGAACTTCCGCAGGTCCAGGGCATAGAAATGAAAGCCGGATGCCGTCAGGTACTCGGCAAGTTCGGTTTGCAGGAAATAGTCAGCCCACCCGTGCAAATAGAGAACTACTCTGGGTGCTCCGCCGGGATCAGCTGGTGCGGGGCGTCGTTTGCGCTTCGTAAAGGAGGCCAGGAAGTCAAGCATCCCTGGCGGGGACGGCTGGGTTGCCGGCGGTGCGTACCTGACGAGCGTGGCCGTGACCGGCCCTTCTTCATCGGCTTTCATAGGCAAGCGCATGCACTCGTATCCGTGGCCAAGAATGTCCGGTTGCCACAGCGAAACCGACTCCTCCGTGGTGGTCATGTGTCTCCTCCCCGCCGATGCTCCGGCTCCTTGTTGTCCATGAATCCGTTGACCCACCGGGCAAGCCGTGCATAGGCGTCTTTCCGCACGGCCGGGGCAGAGAGAAAGACATCGTGGAGGGCTCCATCGATGCGTTCCAGGGTAACTGTCCGCCCCAAAGCCATGGCCCGCAAAGCGATGACACCCACGTCGAGCACGGCATCGGAACGGCGCATCGATTCCTGCCACACCATACCGTTGGCGCTGGTGGTGGACGTCAGCACGAGGACCGGCATCTCCAGCATCAAGCCGCGGGCCACTTGTGCATGGCCGGCAAACACAGCACTCAGCCAGCCGGCTCGGACCGGAAACGCAAGCGGAGGCCGGTAGTTTTCATCCAGGGTCCATTCCCCTTCAGCGGTACTGCTGATGCTCCGGAAGTAGAAGCCGCGCTCAGGCAGCCTCAAGATGGTCTCGGGGCGGATCCTAGCAAGCGGAGACACCATGGCTTGCGCGGCGCGTCGCACCAGTGAACTGCCGTGCATCTCCAGCCATGGGCTGTCGAGGACCAGGTACTGGACCCTATCGGGATGGCGGCTGGCCCACAGCGCTGCCACCAAACCCCCGGTTGAATGGCCCATCAGTGTCAGGCTTCCGGTTGGGGAAACACCGCGATCCGCATGAATGGTGGTGATGGCTTCTTCAATCTCGGCGTCGTAGTCGGTCAGGTTGGCAACATAGCCGCCCGGCATGTCGGCACGGAGGCTCCGGCCATGGTTGTGCATGTCCAGCGCGTAAAAATCATAGCCTTGGTCGGCCCAGAAGCCCGCCAGCTCCGTATTGAAGAAGTAGTCACTCCAACCGTGCAGGAAAAGTATGGCGCCGTAGCGCTTTGCCGGTGGCTGGGGGTCGTCGCTGGCCTGAATTCCTGGCTGGGCCCTGTACCGGATCAGCGTGGCATGCCGGATGACGCCATCCGGGCCCGCGGCCTCAAGGCCGCAGGATTGGAAGTCGGTTCCCAATATGTCAGCGGTCCACTCCATGGCTCCAGCTTAGACACTGGCAGCGGCGTGCCGGCCGGCAGCCCTCCCGGTGAAGAGGCAACCTCCCAGGAATGTTCCTTCCAAGGCCCGGTAACCGTGGATACCACCGCCTCCAAAGCCGGCCGCTTCGCCGGCAGCATAGAGGCCGGGGATGGCCATACCGTCTCCGTCAAGCACCCGGGAGTGCAGATCAGTGGTGATTCCGCCCAGGCTTTTCCGCGTTACCACAGAAAGGCGGATGGCAATCAGGGGACCGTGTTGGGGATCTGTCAGTCGGTGCGGGGGAGCAACCCGCATGAGTTTGTCGGTAGCGAATCGGCGCGCCGCCCTGATGGCGGCCAGCTGGGGGTCTTTGCCCAAGCCGCTGCTCACCTGGTCATCCCGTGCACGGATCACTGCCCCAAGTTCAGCAGCGTCAATCAAGAAGGCTCCTGAGAGCTGGTTCATACGTTCGGCAAGACCCGCAGGAGATGAGGCCTGAAGAAAGTCAGCGCCCCGGTCCAAGAAGCGTTGAATGGGCGCGTCCGTCGTGGGTCGCAGACGGGATGCGAGCAGCCGTACGTCCTTATTCGTGAGGTCAGGATTCTGCTCGGACCCGGACAGTGCCAGTTCTTTGAGGGCGATGGTGCGGTTCAGGACAAACCAAGAGTATCCATGTCCCGTTCCCACAATGTGTCGAAGTGCTCCCTGTGAGTCGAAGCCCGGGAACAATGGCGCGGGCAGCTGATGGCCTTCTGCATCCAGCCATAGGGAGGAAGGCCCGGGCAGAATCCGGATTCCATGATTGGGCCACACGGGGTGGTAGTTGTGAATTCCTTCAGGGTAATGCCACATTCTGTCGCCGTTGATCAAGGAACCGCCGGCGGATTCAACCGCGGACAGGAAGTCGCCGTCAACGGACGCCGGTACTCCGCTGAGCATGTCATCCGGTGCAGTGTTGCCCGGCCATTGCCGGCGGACTGCTGCGTGGTTACCTCCGATGCCTCCGGTCGTCACCACCACGGCGCCTGCCTTTGCCTCAAAGCTCCCTGCGACCCTGCGTCCGGACTGCTGGCCTCGCGCCGCCGTCGACCCCTCCAGTACGTCTCCGGAAACGCCGGTGACCCTGCCCGCTGCCCTGGTCAGCGACGCTGCGCGGTGCCTGAAGTGGAGACTTATTCTGCGGTTATCAACGCCCTCGCGCACCTTGGCGAGGAACGGCTCTACCAGCGCGGGTCCGGTTCCCCACGTGACGTGGAACCGGGGGACTGTGTTGCCGTGGCCCCGCGGCCCGTAGCCGCCACGCTCCGCCCATTGCACCAGCGGAAAAATGCCAACACCGAGGCTCCGCAGCCATCGACGTTTCTCGCCTGACGCGAAGTCGACATATGCTTCGGCCCATTTCCTTGCGTTGCCGTCTTGGATCCGATCAAATGCTGCCGACGCAAGCCAATCTGATAGGGCGAGTTCAGCGTTGTCCTTCACTCCCAACCGCCGCTGCTCCGGCGTGTTGACCATGAAGAGTCCGCCAAATGACCAGTGCGCCTGGCCGCCGACGGATGCCTCCGGTTCCTGGTCCAGGACTGCCACGGTCTTGCCGGCTGCATACGCCGTGGCAGCGGCAACCAGCCCGGCTAAGCCCGCGCCTATCACCACAATGTCTGCACTGACCTTTTGGGTTCCATGATCTGCATCACGATTATCCAGCGGCATGCCTACATGCTAGCGCCAGGGCAGGTCACGGGTTTGGTGAGTGGTGGGTAAGCGGGAAAACTAGGATCATGCGTGTTTACCCCACATTCTTTAAGTTGGCCTTCTCCTGGATGGATGCCGAGAAGGCCCACAAGATCGGCTTCCAAGGAATCCGTGCGGCCCACCGTTCCGGTGTTGGGAGGATCCTTGCCAAAATGACAACTCCTGATCCTTCCCTCCGCACGGAGGCGCTGGGGCTTACCTTTCCCTCCCCGTTCGGCCTGGCGGCAGGATTCGACAAGGAGGGCCACGGCATCGAAGCCTTGTCCGAGCTTGGATTCGGACATGTAGAAGTGGGGACCATTACGGGCCAGGCACAGCCCGGTAATGAAAAGCCGCGCCTCTTCCGCTTGATAGAGGACAAAGCGGTCATCAACCGGATGGGGTTCAATAACGACGGCGCCGCCGCAGTCGCGCCCAGACTCAAGGCAGCACGGGCTGCTCTGCAGCGGCTGCACCCGGACGTCCGGCCGATTATCGGGGTCAATATCGGCAAGACCAAGCTGGTTGAGCTCGAGGACGCTACCGAGGACTACCTGGTCAGTGCCCGGAGCCTGGCGCCCGCGGCAGATTACCTGGTGGTGAATGTAAGCTCTCCCAACACTCCGGGGCTGCGTCTGCTGCAGAACGTGGAAAGCCTGCGGCCCCTTCTCCGCGCTGTTGGCGACGCCGCCGACGAAGCGGCCGGGCGGCACGTTCCCCTGTTGGTCAAGATTGCGCCGGACCTCTCCAATGAAGATATCGACGACGTCGCGCGGCTTGCCCTGGACCTGAAACTTGACGGAATCATAGCCACCAACACCACCATTTCCCGCGACGGGCTCGTCTCCGACGCTGCGAAGGTGGAGTCTCTTGGCGCGGGCGGCTTGTCGGGTGCGCCCCTCAAGCAGCGATCCCTCGAGGTGTTGCGCAGGCTCAAGAACTCGGTAGGGGATCAGCTTGTCCTCATTGCAGTTGGTGGCGTTGCCACCCCGCAGGATGTTCAGGACCGGCTCGATGCCGGGGCCACGTTGGTGCAGGGCTACACTGCTTTCCTTTACGAAGGTCCTTTCTGGGCTTCGAGAATCAACAAAGGTCTTGTGAAACTTCGCCGACGGGCGGCCGCATAATCGTGGCAACCTAACCTGGAAGCATACAAAGAGACCCCGGACCAATGGTCCGGGGTCTCTTTATTTGCTTGAGGGTTGTGGCGCCTAGGCGGGGTACTGTCCGCGCTTCACCTGAGGTTTCGGAAGACGTAGCTTGCGGAACTGAAGGGCGCGCATGCAGCCGTACCAGATGCAACCACGTTCCACTTCACCGAACTTCTCCGTAAGGCGCTTGCGAAGTTTGCGGGAGAGGATGAAGACGTCCACAAAGACTGCAAGGAACATGATCCAGAAGCCAATAAGGACGTAGCTGATGCCGGCGCTGGTGGGCGGGATGATCAGGGAGATCACTACGAACAGCAAAGCGCCGAACATGAGGTACTCACCCAGGCTGAAGCGTGCGTCAACGTAGTCACGTGTGTACCGCTTCTGGGGGCCCTTGTCCCGATAGGGGAGAAATTTCTCGTCTCCCGTATCAAGGGCCTGCCGCATTTTCTGCCGCTGGTCCTGGATGGCCACCCTTTCCGCTGCCTTGGAGGCCTTACGATCGGTGGGAACCAAAGGGCGCTTGCGGGCCGCTTCCTGGTCCTTCCGCTTGGGCGTAGGGGCGCCCTTTCCAGCACCGGGCTCCGGTGCGGTGGCGTAGGCCTGATCTACTACTGATTGAGCGCTGGGCTCTTCCTTTTTGCGTCCGAACACCCATACAGAATACCCCTCGGGAAGGTGGTGCAGGTTACGTGTCCCATAGCCCGGACCCTCTGGCTTATGTGCAGCCTTGTGGTTCGGGCCGTGCTTGCCTCGGGGGAGAATCCCCGACGGTAAAGTGTGGCCCATGACTTCAGCACATGCGGACATCCCGCAGAACAAGCAAGGGCTCTCCGGCTCCACTCCTGTCGAGGCACTGACCACGGCTGTCAACGAATCCTTTGACGCTACTGTCGCATCGTTGGAAGACCTGGTGGCTATTCCCGGTATTGCGTGGCCGAGTTTTGATCCCAAGGAACTTGACCGGAGCGCTGACGCCGTCGCCTCCCTGGTCAAGGAATCCGGTATGGAGGACGTCCGTATCCTTCGATGCAACAAGGCTGACGGTACGCCCGGTGGTCCTGCCGTCGTCGCGCGCCGACCTGCCGCCGCAGGCAAGCCGACCATCCTGCTGTACGCCCACCACGACGTCCAGCCTCCGGGTGACAGCAGCCTCTGGAACTCCGAGCCCTTTGTCGCTCAAGAGCGGAATGGCCGCTTGTATGGTCGGGGTGCCGCCGACGACAAAGCAGGCATCATGGCGCACCTTGCCGCCTACAGTGCCGTGACAAAAGTCCTGGGGGACGACTTCGGGCTCGGCGTGACCTTCTTCTTTGAAGGCGAAGAAGAAGCCGGATCACCTACCTTCCGCACTTTCCTTGAGGAGCACCAGGAACTTCTCCGGGCCGATGTGATCGTCGTTGCCGACTCCAGCAACTGGAAGGTGGGCGTGCCTGCCCTCACTACCAGCCTTCGCGGCCTGGTTGACGGAACTTTCGAAGTGCGCGTCTTGGAGCACGCGGTCCATTCAGGCATGTTCGGCGGCCCCGTGCTCGATGCCCCTACTCTTTTGTCGCGGCTCATAGCCACCCTTCACGACGACGCCGGGAATGTCGCAGTGGCCGGCCTCGTCGGCCGGGACGAGGTGGCAGTTGATCTCACCGAAGCTGACTACCGGGCCGATGCATCCGTGCTCGACGGCGTGAGGCTCGCCGGAAGTGGAACCATCGCCTCGCGTTTGTGGACCAAGCCGGCATTGTCCATCATTGGCATGGACGTCCCGGCCGTAGATGTTGCATCCAACACCCTCATACCGTCGGCGCGGGCAAAGTTCAGCATGCGGTTGGCGCCGGGGCAGGACCCGGAAGCCGCCATGACGGCGCTCAAGCAGCACGTCGAATCCCATGCCCCGTTCGGCGCCAGGGTGACGTTCACGCCGGGGGAGAGGGGCAATGCCTTTTCCACCGATACGACGTCCGCTGCAGCGCGGGTGGCTTTGTGGGCGCTGGGGGAATCGTGGGGAGTCCAGCCGGTGGAAATGGGGATCGGAGGCTCCATCCCGTTCATCGCCGATCTCCTGGAGATGTATCCGGATGTCCAGATCCTGGTCACCGGCGTCGAGGACCCTGATTCCCGTGCGCATAGTGCCAACGAATCATTGCATATAGGAGACTTCCGGCATGCAGTGTTGGCGGAGGCCTTGATGTTGGCCCGGCTGAACGCCGAAGGCCTGGCCGGGTAGGCTCCTGCGGCGCGCGGGGAACAACCACTTGCAGTCTGTGGTTACGTCAAGAGTTATAGCTAAGGGCCTGCGCGACGTAGCATTAGCTATAACCCGTACGTAATTGGGTAAGGGCAGGCAGCGTTCCGGCGCCGCCGCCAAGAGCTTCATAAGAAGGTAGGCCAATGAGCACTGCAACCAACGAAAACAGCACCGGAGCACAGCTCGTCACCAACGACGACGAACTGGCCACGCACGAGGTCAATCTGACCGACGTCGCCGCGGGCAAGGTCCGCAGCCTCCTCGAGCAGGAAGGGCGCACAGACCTCCGACTGCGCGTTGCAGTCCAGCCTGGCGGATGCTCGGGCCTGATCTACCAGCTCTACTTCGATGAGCGCTTGCTCGACGGAGATGCTGTGCGCGATTACGACGGCGTTGAGGTGGTAGTGGACAAGATGAGCGTTCCTTACCTCAGTGGTGCCAGCATCGACTTCGAAGACACCATTTCGAAGCAAGGATTCACCATCGATAACCCGAACGCCGGCGGGTCTTGCGCCTGCGGCGATTCGTTCCACTGATGTGAGCCATCGCCGCATGTCGGCGCCCCTTCGAGCGAGTTTGAATTCGTTCGGAGCCACGGCGCTGACATGTGCGCGAAAACCGCGTGATAGCGGTAAGCTCTACATCGGGTAGTAAAACTTTTAGTGTGCCCGGTGAGCCTTCGGCCTGCCGGGAGACAGCAACAAGAGGAAGGGCCGTCTGTGAGTTCGCAGAACCGAACCGGCAGCCGACGCATAAAGATCACATCGATCACTGGCTTGGCACTAGCCGGCGCGTTGGTTTTGACCGGATGTTCACCAGAGGTAGAGAAGGGTTGGCTGCCTACAGAGCGCGGCACGACCAACCACACTGACCGGATCATGGACCTCTGGGTCAACTCATGGATCGCCGCCTTGGCAGTCGGTATCATCACGTGGGGCCTCCTGGTCTGGTGCATCATCGCTTACCGTCGCCGCAAGGGCACCACGGGTTTCCCCAAGCAGCTCAGCTACAACCTGCCGCTCGAGGTCTTCTACTTGACCATCCCGCTCTTCATGGTGCTGGTGTTCTTCTACTTCACCGACCAGGACCAGCGTGCGATCGATGACCGCTCCCAGCCTGCCGACGTCGTTGTTGACGTCCGCGGCAAGCAGTGGGCATGGGACTTTAACTACAAGCAAGGTGAGGTCATCAATGAAGACCTCCACGAGGCGGGCGTTCAGGCCCACCTGACCGGCAATGAAGTCGACAAGGAACTGCTCCCCACCCTGTACTTGCCCGTAGGCAAGTCTGTGGACCTGGAGCTCAACTCCCGCGACGTCATCCACTCATTCTGGGTACCCGCCTTCCTTCAGAAGCGCGACATGATCCCGGGCAAGACGAACTACATCAGGTTCACCCCCACCAAGGAGGGCACCTTCGATGGCAAGTGTGCCGAACTCTGCGGTGAATACCACTCCGAAATGCTCTTCCGCGTCAAGGTTGTCTCCGAGTCTGAATTCCAGGCTCACATGGACAAGCTTCGCCAGGAAGGCAACACGGGCCTCCTCGGTGCGGAATATGACCGCAACCCGAACCTGAACGAATCCAAGTAAGGGAAGCGACGTGGCTACGTACACTCAATCCGCACCGGGGGTTCTCGAAGCTCCGGTAGTTCCTAAGTCCAAGGGGCGCATCGTCGTCAACTGGATCACCTCCACCGACCACAAGACCATCGGGTACATGTACCTGATCGCGTCCTTCGTGTTCTTCTGCCTCGGTGGCGTCATGGCGCTGTTGATCCGCGCTGAACTGTTCGAACCCGGCATGCAGATCCTGCAGACCAAAGAGCAGTACAACCAGATGTTCACCATGCACGGCACCGTCATGCTCCTGATGTTCGCAACGCCGCTGTTCGCCGGCTTCGCCAACGTCATTATGCCGTTGCAGATCGGCGCCCCCGACGTCGCCTTTCCCCGTCTGAATGCTCTGGCGTTCTGGTTCTTCCTTTTCGGTTCCACCATCGCCGTGTCCGGCTTCATCACCCCGCAGGGTGCTGCATCCTTTGGCTGGTTCGCTTACGCGCCGTTGTCCAACACGACGTTCAGCCCCGGCGTAGGTGGTGACCTCTGGGTCTTTGGCCTGGCGCTGTCCGGGTTCGGAACCATCCTTGGTGCCGTCAACTTCATCACCACCATCATCTGCATGCGTGCACCGGGCATGACCATGTGGCGTATGCCGATCTTCACCTGGAACACGCTTGTTACGGCGATCCTGGTTCTGATGGCCTTCCCGCCGCTTGCAGCTGCCCTGTTCGCGCTCGGTGCCGACCGCCGCTTTGGAGCGCACATCTTCGATCCCGAGAACGGCGGTGCAGTCCTTTGGCAGCACCTGTTCTGGTTCTTCGGACACCCCGAGGTGTACATCATCGCGCTGCCGTTCTTCGGTATTGTCTCGGAGATCTTCCCGGTCTTCAGCCGGAAGCCGATCTTTGGCTACAAGGGTCTTGTTTACGCAACTATCGCCATCGCCGCTCTGTCCGTTACCGTGTGGGCTCACCACATGTACGTGACCGGATCCGTGCTGTTGCCGTTCTTCGCGTTCATGACCATGCTCATCGCTGTTCCAACAGGTGTGAAGTTCTTCAACTGGATCGGTACTCTCTGGCAGGGCTCCATAACGTTCGAAACTCCCATGCTGTGGAGCATCGGCTTCCTGGTGACATTCCTCTTCGGCGGTCTGACCGGCATCATCCTGGCGTCGCCGCCACTGGACTTCCACGTCTCCGACTCCTACTTCGTGGTGGCTCACTTCCACTACGTCGTCTTCGGTACCGTCGTGTTCGCGATGTTCGCAGGCTTCTACTTCTGGTGGCCCAAGTGGACGGGCAAGATGCTCAACGAGCGCCTTGGCAAGATTCACTTCTGGCTCCTGTTCCTGGGCTTCCACGGCACCTTCCTGATCCAGCACTGGCTCGGTGTTGAAGGCATGCCGCGTCGATACGCCGATTACATGCCGCAGGACAACTTCACGTGGATGAACCAGTTCTCCACCATCTCCTCCTTCGTCCTGGGTGCTTCGCTCCTGCCGTTCTTCTGGAACGTCTACATCACGTGGCGAAGCAACAAGAAGGTTGAAGTGGATGATCCTTGGGGCTTCGGCGCTTCGCTTGAATGGGCAACATCCTGCCCGCCGCCGCGCCACAACTTCACCTCCTTGCCCCGTATCCGCTCCGAGCGCCCGGCCTTGGACCTTCACCACCCGGAGTTGGCCCAGGTTCACACCGCCGAAGCCCCGTCACCCGCAGCAGCTGTTTTGGGTAACGCAGACCAGAGGGACGTCAGCAAATGAAAATCGAATCGTGGCTCTTTGGGGCCGGAGTCTTCTTCTTCATCCCCGTAACCATCGTTTACGGTTTCTTGACGGAATGGACTGAATGGGTCGGCGTACTGGGAATCCTCCTGGTGGGTGGTCTGGCCGGCATGATCGGCGCCTACCTCGGGTTCACCGGTAAGCGCATTGGTCTTCGGCCCGAGGACCGCCCCGACGCTGAGATTCATGAGGGCGCCGGTGAGCAGGGCCACTTCAGCCCCTGGAGCTGGTGGCCGCTGGTTCTGGGCCTGGCATGTGCCGGTGGCTTCCTCGGATTGGCAGTGGGTTTCTGGATCACCTACGTGGCTGGTGGCCTCGCCATCATCGCCCTGGTTGGTTGGGTCTTCGAATACAGCCGTGGAGACCACGCCCACTAAGTAATTGGTGACACAAAGATGGGCCCCACCTTGTGGTGGGGCCCATCTTCTTTAACTTCATCCCGTAGGTCAGTTGCCCACAGGGCCGAGCGCGTCCGCCCAAGGGGCCAGAGGCGTCTCGCGAGGTCGCCGAGATGGCTCTTAGCGGGCCTGTGTGCCCTCCAGGACGGCTGAAAGAGCGAGGAGCGCCCTCTCCGCCATCGGGATAGTCTGATCGCCGCTGAGATCCTCAGGAGCGATGTTTAGGTAGACTTCGCAACCTTGGTCGAAGTCCTCGGTCATTACTTCAAGAAGAGAACGGGCATCAACGGGTGCTCCGTTGTGCTTGCGGATGGTCACCGGCAGCCCGGTTTCCGTCACAGCACGAACAAATACCGCGGCCGCCCGTGCATGCAAGCCAATCTCGGCGGCCACGAAGGTTTTCTGCTCCGGCAACCCGGCTCCTTTGATACGCGACGGACTCCGTCTGAAAAATGTTCCACACAAGCCTAGCCGCCGGGGTGGTGGTCTTCCACCGCGGACTTCGGTGGTATAGACCTGCGGTCCTGCTGAATTATCCTTGGAACATGACTCAATTGCTGGACATCTGCCGTGGCTGAGGCAGCAAGCATAGCCGGTGAGATCGACCGCGCCAGCGGCACCCCCATCTATGTTCAGCTCCGCGAGATCCTCAGGACGTTCATTGTCCAGTCCTGCCCGCCCGGGTCCGCGCTTCCATCCGAGCGGGACCTGTCGGAACGGTTCGGGTTGGCGCGAATGACTGTCCGGCAGGCAATTGACGCCCTCGTAGGCGAAGAGGTCATTGAGCGGGTGGTCGGCCTCGGAACGTTTGTCAGGAAGCCAAAGCTGGATCTGCAGGTGAAGTTGACCTCCTACAGCGAGGAGATGCAGCGTCGCGGGATGGTGCCCGCCGCCAAGGTCCTGAGCTTCGAACAGATTGCTGCCAGCGCTTTCCTGGCCAGGGAACTTCAACTGGACGAGGGCACTCCACTGGTGCGGTTCAGGCGTTTACTGCTTGCCGATAACGAGCCTATGAGCGTAGACGAGAACTTCATACCTGCCCATCGAGTGCCTGGCTTGCTCGACGAGGCACCTCCAACCTCGCTATATAACGTTCTGAGCGAACGATTCGGCTTGGTTATGGAGTGGGGCGAAGACATGATTGAGGCCACTGCGGCTTCTCCGTCCACTGCCAGGCTTCTGAATGTTGACGTCGGAGCACCGCTGCTCAAAATACAACGTCACGCGTTTGTAGCCCGTGCGATGGTGGACTATTCGGTTTCCTACTACCGGGCTGACCGATACAAGCTCTGGGTGCCCTTGCAGCGGCCTGGCATCCGTCCCACACGGAACTATTCCTCGGGGTACCGCACTCAATAACCCCGGCAGTACCTGTAGCGGCACAAACGAAGGGCCCGGTCCATGTGGACCGGGCCCTTCGTTTGGTTTGAGTAATGAACCGCTAGTGGCTCAGACTCTTCTGCTCTTCTCCAGCTGCTATGGCCTCGTGGTGGCCATGAGCGTGGGCTGCTTCGAGTTCCGCAGGCGTTGCAGGGGCAACACGGTCTTCGAAGAACCAGCGGGAGAGTGCCGCACGGCGCTTCTCCTTACGGGTAACAACGCCATGCTCGTTCGGCTGGGCCGGGATGGGAGCCGGTGACTCGAACCCGACAAGCTTGTAGCGCTTGTATTCATCCAGCGGGGCGTGGACCTCGATGAACTCACCGTGGGGGAGCCGCACGATACGGCCTGTTTCGCGGCCATGAAGTGCGATTTCGCGGTCCTTGCGCTGAAGGGCAAGTGCGATTCGCTTGGTCACGATGAAGGCGATGATGGGGCCAATAAAGAACAGGGTCCGAAGCCAGTACGTCACATCATTCAACGACACGTGGAAGTGCGTGGCAATGAGGTCCGAACCGGCAGCTGCCCACATCACGCAGTACCAGGTGAATCCGGCAACACCGATAGCAGTGCGGGTAGGGGCGTTGCGCGGACGGTCCAGGACGTGGTGCTCGCGGTTGTCCTTGGTAACCCAGCGCTCGATCCACGGGTACATGAACAGCACAGTGAAGATGATTCCGGCCGGTACAAGAGCGGGAAGCAGGACGTTCAATGTGAGGGTGCGACCGAAGATGACCCATTCGAAGTGGAAGTCATTGATGACACCGGGCATGAGGCGCAGGGCACCATCAACGAACCCGATGTACCAGTCAGGCTGGGTACCGGCCGAAACCGGGGAGGGATCGTACGGGCCGTAGTTCCAGATCGGGTTGATCGTGAATGCAGCAGCCATGAGTGCCAGGACACCGAAGACGATGAAGAAGAATCCGCCGGCCTTGGCAGCGTACACCGGTCCGAGGGGGTAGCCGACGACGTTTCCGTCATTGCGTCCTGGGCCGGGGTACTGGGTGTGCTTGTGAACAACCACCATGAATAGGTGGATGACAATCATCAGGAGGATGAGGGCCGGTACCAACAGGATGTGCAGAACGTAAAGACGGCCGATGATGGCCGTGCCCGGGAACTCTCCACCGAAGAGGAAGAAGGACGTGTACGTTCCGATGACCGGGATGGACTTGATAACACCATCAATGATGCGCAGGCCGTTGCCGGACAGAAGGTCATCGGGGAGGGAGTAGCCGGTGAAGCCGGCAGCCATTGCGAGGATGAGCAGCACGCCGCCCACAACCCAGTTCATTTCACGGGGCTTACGGAACGCGCCGGTGAAGAAGACACGCAGCATGTGAACACCGAGGGAGGCCACGAACAACAGTGCTGCCCAGTGGTGAACCTGGCGCATGAACAGGCCGCCGCGAACGTCGAACGAGATGTTCAGCGACGAGCTGTAAGCAACGGACATTTCGACGTTGTACAGCGGCGTGTACGAACCCTGGTAGTGGGTTTCCGCCATGGACGGGTCGAAGAAAAAGGTCAGGAAGGTACCTGACATCAGCAAGATGACGAAGGAGTACAGCGCCACCTCACCGAACATGAACGACCAGTGGTCAGGGAAGACCTTCCGGCCGAACTCGCGCAGGATGCCGGAACCGCCAACACGCTCGTCCACGAAGTTGGTGAAACTACCAACTTTGGTCTTCGGAACGAAGGGGGCTTCAGCTGTTGATGAGGCGCTCATGCTCGTCACGCTCCCAGTAACTCGGTCCTACAGGTTCTCTGAAGTCGCTGGTAGCGACGAGGTAGCCCTCTGCGTCAACTGCGATGGGCAGCTGCGGGAGCGGACGGCTTGCCGGTCCAAAGATGACCTTGCATTCTTGCGTCAGGTCGAATGTGGACTGGTGGCAGGGGCACAGAAGGTGGTGCGTCTGCTGCTCGTAAAGAGCAACCGGGCAACCGACGTGCGTGCAGATCTTGGAGTAAGCAACGATGCCGTTGTAGCTCCAGTTTTCACGACCCTCTGAGGGGTTCAAGGAGTCCGGGTCCAGGCGCATCAACAGAACGACAGCTTTAGCCTTCTCGTTCAGTTTGCCTTCGTGGAGTTCATTGAGACCTTCGGGGATCACGTGGAACGCAGAACCAATGGTGACGTCCGAGGCCTTGATGGGGGTGCCATCAGGATCACGGGTCAGGCGCTTGAGTTTGTCGCCCTCAGGCGCCCACATTGTGTGTGCCAAAGCGTCGTCCGGCCGCGGACCCAGATCGCCGAAGATAGCGAGGGCAGGCAGGGGAGCGAGGGCAACGGCACCAAGAAGGGTATTGCGGATCAGCGGGCGACGCTTAATGCCGGTCTCGTCCACGATGTCGTCAACGATTCGCACAGCAGCCTGGCGATCTTCTTCAGTACGGATAGCGTGGCGCTCTTCCGACACTTCGTGATCGGGCATCAGGGCCTTGGCCCAGTGCACGATTCCAGTGCCAATACCCAGCATTGCGAACGCAGTGCCCAGACCCAGAAGGAGGTTCTGGGTGCGGATGGTCGCAATCGAGGTATCGTCGCCCAAATCGATGGCAAAGTATGCCACCAGGAACACCAGCGTACCGATGACGGAGGTGCCAAACAGAATGGCTACCTGACGCTCGGCGCGCTTTGCGGCTACCGGGTCCGTGTCAGCCAGGCGCAAACGATGCGGAGGAAGTCCAGGATCCTGGAACTTCTCCACCTCATTCTGACCAGCCGTAGCTACGGTGCCCGAGTGGTTCGGACTGCCGTCACTATGGTTGCCCATAATTCGCCTCATCCTTCTCTCGTTGTCTCGGCCGGGGCCGAGTTATTTTCAGTTTCAAACTGCTGACCGTGCAGCAGAAGTTTCGTGTCCGGATTAGGACGTGCGGGACGTCAACCAGATGGTGAATGCGATGATGACGCCCAACCCGGCGACCCAGACAAACAGACCTTCGGATACCGGACCGAGTGCGCCAAGATCAGCGCCGCCGGGAGAACCGTTGGATTCAATGGTCTTCAGGAAGGTGATGATGTCGCGCTTGTCTTCAGGCGTGACGTTGGAGTCGCTGAAGACGGGCATGTTCTGCGGACCGGTAACCATGGCCTCATAAATGTGTTCAGCACTCACGCCTGCCAACGCGGGGGCAAACTTGCCCCGGGTCAGGGCACCACCGGCAGCTGCGGCATTGTGGCACATGGCGCAGTTGACGCGGAAGAGTTCGCCACCGTTGGCTGCGTCTCCCTTTCCGTCGAGGAGGTTTGCCTCGGGAATGGCCGGACCTGCGCCGAGGGATGCAACATAAGCAGCAAGTTGCTTGGTCTGCTCCGCGTTGAACTGCGCGGGCTTCTTCTGGGCCTGCGGGCCACTCATCTGCATGGGCATACGGCCGGTGCCAACCTGGAAGTCAACTGCAGCAGCACCCACGCCGACCAGCGAGGGGCCGTCCTGGGTTCCGCTGGCACCCATGCCGTGGCAGGTGGCGCAGTTGGCGGCAAAAAGCTTGCCGCCTTCTTCTACGTCACTCGCGCTGAAGCTTGTGGTGTCGGCCTTGGCCTGGTTGACAGTTGTGGCAACGGCGTACAGCCCACCAGTGAGGAGGAGGCCCATCAGCAACAGCGCAATGGCTGCCAGTGGGTGACGTCGCTTCTGCGATAGTGCCTTCACGTGGTGGTTCCTTTTTTCGATCCTGCGTCGGCTCCGCGAGCCGCTTCTTGAAATTCTGCCTCTTGTAGAAAAAGAGTCAAGGCCGGGCTTACTTGAGTACGTAGATGACCAGGAAGAGGCCGATCCACACAACGTCGACGAAGTGCCAGTAGTACGAGGTGACGATCGCCGATGTTGCTTCAAAGTGGCCGAACTTCTTGGCTGCAAAGGCTCGACCCATGATGAACAGGAACGCGATCAGTCCGCCAATGACGTGCAGGCCGTGGAAGCCGGTAGTCATGTAGAAGGCAGAGCCATAGGCGTTGGACGACAGGGACACGTGCTCTGAGACGAGCATGGCGTATTCCGTGGTCTGGCCGGCCACGAAGAAAGCTCCCATGATGAACGTCAGGGCAAACCATTCGGTCATTCCCCACCGTGTGAACTGCAGGAGCCCGCCGGTACGGCGTGGCTCGAGTCGCTCGGCGGCAAAGACGCCCATCTGGCAAGTAAAGGAACTTGCCACAAGGACGATGGTGTTGACGAGCGCAAACGGGAAGTTGAGCTTGGCCGTCTCCTCGGCCCACATCAATCCGGATGTGGAGCGCAGGGTGAAGTACATGGCAAAGAGGCCGGCGAAGAACATCAACTCACTGGACAGCCAAACAACGGTTCCAACAGAAACCAAGTTGGGGCGGTTCAGCGTCGGGTGCGCCGGGGTACTGGGGGCATGGGTCGCAGATGTCACAAGGACATTATGTCTGTAAAAGTCCAGACTTCCCAATGCAAACCACCGATTCAGGAGACTTTTTCTACAAAGACGCGAATTCGCGCGGAAAAGTTCCCGGTCGCGTTCACATTGGTCATCGGCGTGGCTGGGTCGATAGCATCAGGGAGTGACTTCTCCGGCAACGGCACCTGCAGCCAGCAATACCTGGCCAGGGCTCATCTCAGCACTGATCAACGGCGACAACCTTGCAGTGGGCAACACAGAGTGGGCCATGAACACCATCATGTCCGGAGAGGCGACGCCGGCTCAGATTGCGGGGTTCCTTGTTGCGCTCCGTGCCAAGGGCGAGACGGTCGAAGAGCTGGCCGGTCTTGTTGAGGCCATGGTCCAGCATGCCAACCCCATCAATATTTCCGGTGAGAAGCTGGACATTGTCGGAACCGGTGGAGACCGCCTGAACACGGTAAATATCTCCACCATGGCTGCCCTTGTTGCTGCCGGCGCGGGGGCCAAAGTGGTAAAGCACGGCAACCGGGCTGCATCTTCCACTTCCGGGTCGGCCGACGTTCTAGAGGCGCTGGGCGTTCGTTTGGATCTGTCAATCGAGCAGGTGGCCCGGAACGCAGAGGAGGCGGGAATCACTTTCTGCTTCGCGCAGGTCTTCCACCCCTCATTCCGGCATACCGCTGTTCCGCGCCGTGAACTGGCTGTTCCCACGGCTTTCAATTTCCTTGGGCCGATGACCAATCCCGCGCACGTTCAAGCTTCGGCTGTGGGTGTTGCCAACGCCCGCATGGCGCCGTTGGTGGCAGGAGTCCTGGCCCGCCGCGGCAGCCGGGGGCTGGTATTCCGAGGAGACGACGGCCTCGATGAGTTGACCCCCACAGGGTCATCGACGGTCTGGGAAATCAGGAACGGAACCGTCAGGGAGCAAATCTTCTCGCCTCAGGTCCTCGGTATTCGTCCTTCGACGGTTGCTGACCTTCGCGGAGGGGACGCCGCTGCCAATGCGGCCGTAGTGCGCGATATCCTCGACGGCAAACAGGGGCCTGTACGCGACGCCGTACTACTGAATGCGGCTGCTGGATTGGTGTCAATCGATCTGGACGCCGAAGGGAGCCTTGAGGACCGGATGCGGACCGCTTTTGCCCGGGCGGCGGAATCCGTGGATTCAGGCAAGGCTGCCGGAGTGCTCGCCAAGTGGACTGCTCTTAGCCAAAGCTGAAGACCAGCCGTCCCGCTGCTACTCGAAGCCGAGTGCGAAGGCTGCGTCGAGGTCGTGCTGGGAATAGGCGCGGAAGGCAATGTGTGTGGTGGTGTGGACCACCGAGGCAACCTTTGACAGGCGGTCCGCGATCACATCGGCAAGCTCGTCGTGTTTAGTCACCCTGGCCACCGCAATGAGGTCCCACTCTCCGGTGACGGAGTACACCTCGCTGATGCCCTGAATGGCCGAAATCTGCTCGGCGGTCTCCGGTATGCGTGAGGCATCGGTTTTGATCAGGACGAAAGCGGTGATCACGTGGGGCCTTTCCGAAAATGCATCGTTGCGGACGTTTTCCAGCCTAGTGCATTCCCTCGTACAGGGGGATTGATCAGACCCGGCGTTGCCGTCGGCGCGATACCCTCATGAGCGATGAAGTGATAAGCCGGTATCCGAGCAGGAAAATGCCAAGGGTGACCAAAGCCACCAGGACAAAAGGCAGCACGACGGTTTGGCTTGTAACAGCCCGCAGCAGCATTCCCACAGCGACTGCGCCGAGCCATATGAAAACTCCGGACGGCCATGCAGCCATGGGCGCCCGCCAAGCACGTGCAACCACCCAGGCGATCGCTGCCCCGGCCAGGAACGGCCACGCTGTGGCAAAAGCTCCCGAGATGATGTCACCGCGGGCGTGCGCGTCCCGTCCAACGGCGGCGAAGGCAAGAATCAAGAAAAGATCGGCAAGGGCTGCGGGTATCCACAGTCGTGAGGGTGAAGACATACTCCCGACACTATCCGGGGCATCCCTCCCACGCGAAAGTTACCTCCAGGTGCTGCTGCGGTGATCAGGGGAATTCGCGTCGGCCGTTGTGTGGGCGATGTCACGGTATTAGCCTCTGACGGGGGACCAAGGAGTCTCAACAAGAAGGAGAGCCGACCAATGACAACCCGCCTCAATCCGTACATTTCATTCCGGGACAATGCTCGGGACGCCATAACGTTTTACGAGTCCGTCTTTGGCGGTGAACTGAACATCAGCACTTTCGGCGACTACCAAGCCAGTGACGATCCAGCAGAGGCCGGCAAAGTCATGCACGCCATGTTGGAAACTCCCGGCGGATTGACGTTGATGGCTGCCGACACCCCGAATGGCATGGAGTACAACCCCGGCGACAATATCTCCGTCTCCTTGAGCGGAGAGTCGTCGGATGAAGCCGAGCTCCGCGGTTACTGGGACAAACTCGTCGACGGCGGTACGGTCACCGTGCCGCTCGAGATGGCCCCTTGGGGTGACACCTTTGGAATGTGCGTCGACAGATTCGGGATCGGCTGGTTGGTCAACATTGCAGGGGCCCAGGAGTAGTAGCTGGGCGCTGTGATCACCCTAGGTGATGCGCCTTCCGTCAGAGGTGAGCCTGTTGCCCATGTGTTTGGGAGTTCGCAGCACTATGCATCTGTCGAGGATCTCTGCGAACGGAAGCCTCTCGCCCAGCTGCCTCTCCAGGGGTGTCATGTCTTCAACCCGCCGAAGCCATACCAGCATCAGGATTGAGTAGAGCCCGCCGGTGGTGGCGACCAGACGGACCTCGTGCAGGCCGACGAGCTTTTCTGCAACGGATTCCACCATCGTGGCCGGAACGCGCAGGAAGTACCAAACGGCGACTGGCCAGGGGGAGTAGGGTCGCGCCACCTCCAAGCGCAACACCATGCGCTTCTCGGCAAGGATGGTGGACAGCGCGTTTCTTGCCCGCGTGGTGCTGATCCCAAGCGTTTCGGAAATCTCCGCCACGGAGGCTCGGCCGTTGGAACGCAGAATGCCGGCAAGTTGGTCTTCGATCTCTGCGGAGATGCCTCTTGGGGCGGCTGCAGGCTGTGGAATACTCGATTCCAGTTGGCGCGCCTCGTGGTCCTGGAGCGAGCGCAGCCGCCAGAGCTGCGCATCGGCGAGGAGCCGGATACCACGGTGTGTACGGGTGCCGATCACGCCTGTCACGTTTGTAAGCCGGTCCAGCACAAACCCTGCCAAGTCGGCGTCAGTCCGGCACAGTAACGTCACCACCAGATCCCGGCCGCCGATGGTTTGGTCAATGGAAAGTACTTCGTCGTCGCGGGCGAGATCCTCTGTTGCCTCGGCAATGCGTGAAGGTGTGCATTCCACCTCAATGATTGCGCCCACATATTTCGCTCCGGGTCCCCGGTAGCTTGCCAACCAGGCCAGCCCCTGATCCTGAAGAGCGCTCCAGCGCCTGGCGAGGGTAACAGCGTCTGCCCCGACGATGGGCGCGAGTGTGGCCCAAGGTGCTCGCGGACGAATCTGCAGGGCATGAAGAAGCCTCAGGTCACGGCTGTCCAAGTCGTAATCCTGCATTGAACACCCACTTCCCCTCAATTCGCTGCGTTTTCCGTGGCGTTTTGATCGTGCTGCCTAGATTCTAGGGTCCGCGAAGAACTCTGACGACCAAGAGGGGCCATGTGCGCTGCGAACCTGATCTACCCGCAGTTAGCCGCGGATCCAAAGCCATGCTCCTGCGGAGGGACATTGTGCGGCCAGCGGCGGGGGAGTGGGGCGACCGTGCCGAACCCCGGCCTGCAGGCGGTCGAGGGTCTGGAGAGGGCCGA
Source organism: Arthrobacter sp. TS-15 (assembly GCF_006964045.1). Classification (NCBI taxonomy): domain Bacteria; kingdom Bacillati; phylum Actinomycetota; class Actinomycetes; order Micrococcales; family Micrococcaceae; genus Arthrobacter; species Arthrobacter sp. TS-15. The sequence continues at coordinate 229,003 of NZ_SDXQ01000036.1, forward strand.
GCCGCTTGGGTGGTGTGACGTGTCTTTGGTTTCCGCGGTGCGGGCTGGGCAGTTTTCTGCCTTTGCCGAACTTTTTGGTAGGTACAAAAAACTCGCCGCGTACGTGGCCCGGGTGGAGACCGACAATCTGTCGGACGTGGACGATGTTGTGGGAGAGGCAATTGCGTCTGTGTTTCAGGCTCTGGCTAGTGGCAGGGGACCGGCGGACTCTTTCAGGGCCTATCTGGTGACCACTGTGCGAAGAACGGCACATCGTCGCAACGTACAGGCGAGGCGCGCTGGCTTCTTGAGCGACCTCCTGAATGGGGATGGCGACACCGGATATGAGGATCCCTATCTCCGTTCCTTGGAGACGTCCTCGCTCATTGAAGCATTCCGGTCCCTGCCGATGCGTTGGCAGGCTGTGCTTTGGTACAGCGAGGTGGAAACCATGAAACCGGCAGCGGTGGCGCCGATCATGGGATTGACGCCGAACGGTGTATCGGCGTTGCTCATACGCGCGCGGAAAGGACTTCGGCAGGCATATTTCCAGGATCACGTTCTCGTAAAGGCAACGGACTCTTGTGCTGACGTGTCGCAGCATTTCGGGAAATTCGTCCTCAACGACGGACGAATGCCAGGCAGCGCCAGGATTCGACGGCATGTGGATGAGTGCCCGAAGTGCGAGGCGGGCCTAGCTACTCTGCACCAGATGCGCAGCGCAATAAAGGGTTCAGGAAAATCGACGGGGTAGGGTCACTTTCAGACTAGTGGCGCAATGCTTTA